>NZ_BAAIGC010000016.1:0-114879 GCF_054653495.1 Nocardioides sp. AN3 | reverse complement strand
ATCGACCACATCGAGCCCTACGACCACGGCGCAGGCAAAGACGGGATCAAGCACACGGACAAGGACGACGGCACGGGCGGCACTCGCCGCACAGGCACTGACCGGCCACACTCGCCCGACCACGCCGACGCACAGACCTCCACCGACAACCTCGCACCGTTATGCAGACGCCACCACCGAGCGAAGACCTTCGGCCACTGGAACTACGTCCGACTGAGCCCAGGCGAATACCTCTGGACCAGCAGACACCGCTACCAGTGGATCACCGACACCGACGGCACCCGAGCGGTCACCACGAGAGGCCGCTCCGAACAGCCCTCGGCTCCGCCACCGGAACCATCCGGGTGAGCTGGTACCGGTGCAGCCCAGGCGCGCCCACACTCACCGCACAGGCGCGCGAAGCGACAGCTGGGCGCCAACGGGCGTGCCGGCGACGTCGACGGTCCACGATGCCGCAGCGAGGGACTCGGCGGTGACAGGCCACGCCAACACATAACCGAGGCCGACAGCGGCTCCGACGGTGGCTCCCCACGCGCCTGAGGTGACCTGACCGGCGGGGCGGTCGTCGGCCAGCAGCAGCTCGCCGCCCCACAGCATCACGTCGGGATCCTCGGCGATGACCGACAGGTAGCGTCGAGCCGGAGCACGTCCTGTCTCCCCGAAAGCGGCCGGACGACCGAGGAAGTCCTTCGTCTTCGACAGAGCGAAGGCGAGCCCGGCCTCACGGGGCGTCACGTCAGGGGTCAGCTCCCGCCCGAACACGCGGCGCCCGAGCTCGATGCGCAGCGCATCGATCGTGTTGTAGCCAGCGTCGACGACACCGGCGGCCGATACCTTCTCGTACACGGCCACAGCATCGGCGACCGGCACGAACACCTCCCAGCCGACGGGATGGCTATAGGCCGAGCGCAGGACGATCGTGCCGTCGGGCAGCCCCGCAGGCACGGCCGCTTCGGGTCCGAACACGCCGATGACGGCGTAGTCATCGGTGGCGTCACGCACCACCACGCCGTGCGGGAGGTGACGGTGGAGATGATCGAGGTCACGGTAGGTCGTCGCGGCGGACGAGACGACGAGGAACTGCTCTGCCCCGAGGCGGGTGACCGTCACGTCGGCCTCATAGCCGCCGCGGCCGTTGAGCCAGGGCGTGTAGACCGACGTGCCAGGAGCGACGTCGACGTCGTTCGCGCACACCCACTCCAGGCCGGTGAGGGCGCGTGGACCTGAGACGACGTACTTGCTGAAGGAGGTCTCGTCGAACACCGCGGCCCGAGCGCGACACGCCTGCTGCTCGTCGACACACGCGGCCAGCCACGCGGGCTTGCCCCAGGCGTAGTCGAGTGACGCCGGCCCGAAGACGAGCGGCCGCTCCCAGCCGTTGCGGGAGCCGAACAGCGCCCCCTTCGCGGCCAAGGTGGCGTGCAGCGGCGAGACTCTCTGGGGCCGTGCCGTCTCGAGCTCTCGGTTCGGCCAGGGGATGGCGTAGTGCAACCCGAGCGTCTCGACGACCCGACGCCGCAGGAACGAGACGTCGTTCTGCCAGGGGCCGAACCGGCGTACGTCGACGGCGACCAGGTCCTGCTGAGGCGACCCGGAGACGATCCACTCGGCCAGGGCCTTGCCAGCGCCGCCGGCCGACGCGACGCCGACGGAGTTGAAGCCACAGCCGACGAACAACCCACCGACCTCGGGCGTCTCGCCGAGCAGGAACTGGTTGTCGGGGGTGAACGACTCGGGTCCGTTGTAGAGCTTGCGGATCCCGGTGTGCCCCAGCGCCGGGACGCGCAGCAGAGCCTGCTCCATCAGGACCGAGAAGTGCCCCCAGTCCTCGTCGAGGAGCTGGAACTCGAAGGGGTACGGGATCTGGTCGGGCGAGACCCATGGCTTCGCGTCCGGCTCGAACCCACCGACCACCAACCCGCCGACCTCTTCCTTGAAGTAGGTCCACCCGTCCTGGTCGCGCATGATCGGCAGGTCGGGATGGGTGCCGGCGACCGGATCGGTCACGACGTAGAAGTGCTCGGCCGAGTGCAGCGGCACCACCGTGCCCGCCCTGTCCCCCAGCGCCTTCGACCACTGGCCCGCGCACAGCACGACGACCTCGGCCCGCACCTCGCCTGCATCGGTGTGCACCCCGCTCACACGGCGCCCTGCAGGTGAGTCCTCCACCACCAGGTCGAGGACCCGCACCTTCTCCTCGATCCGTGCGCCCCGCATGCGCGCGCCCTTCGCCAGCGACTGGGTGACGTCGGTGGGGTTGACCTTGCCGTCACCGGGAAGCCAGAGCGCTCCGAGGACGTCGTCCACCTGCATGGGGGGCCACAGCTCGTGGGCCCGGGCAGGCGAGACCAGCTCGGCCTCCAGGCCGTACGCCGCCCCGTTCGCCGCCGTCCGCGCCAGCTGCACCATGCGGTCGGGCGTGCGGGCGAGCACGAGGCCGCCGACGTTGCGGTAGCCCGTCGCGAGCCCCGTCTCGGCCTCGAGCGACGCATAGAGCTCGGCGGAGTAGCGCACCATCGCCGTGCCGCTCTCGCTCGCGCGGAGTGGGCCGACCAGTCCCGCGGCGTGCCACGTCGTCCCGGAGGAGAGCCGACCCTGCTCGAGCAGCAGCACGTCGGTCCACCCGAGGCCGGTGAGGTGGTAGGCCACCGAGCAGCCGACGATGCCGCCTCCGATGACGACGACCCGAGCCCGCTCGGGAAGCTCCGCGGTCACGACGCCACCCGCGCCAGCAGCCGATCGAAGTCGGCCGACCCGAAGATCGCCGCAGCCTTCTCATAGCGCTCCATCCCCCACTCCCAGAAGTCGAACTCGATCGGCGAGGCCGCGGCCTGGATGAAGCCCCACAGCGACCAGCCGTAGCAGCTGCACAGCGCCTGCAGCCGCACCCGGGCCAGGTCGGCGGGAGTCGGGGAGCCGGCGTACGCCTCGACCCACGCGTCGGTCTGCTCCGGCGAGAAGCCGCACTCCGTGGAGGTGTTGCCGAGCTCGAAGAACGCGTCGTTGTTGCCCGAGTACTCGTAGTCGATGATCCACACGCGCTCGCCGTCGTCGAGGAAGTTCGCGGCGAGGAGGTCGTTGTTGCACGGCACTGGGGCTCGCGGGCGCACGGCGAGGGCGCGCCGCACCTCCCCCCACGAGTCGAGATAGGACTCATAGCCGTCCGGCAGCGCGAACCCACGTTGCCGGATCGTCGAGAGGTACGTCGCCTGCCGGGTGAACATGTCGAAGTCTCCGGTGAACCTCGGCCCGGCGTGCAGCGCTCGCACGGCGAGGGCTGCGCGGGTCAGCACGTCCGCGTCGCCGAACGAGTCGTCGCTCAGCGGCTCGGCGTGGAGGTAGGCGATGACCAGCATGCCGAGGTCGGGCCGGTACTCGACGACCGGCGCTGCGACGCCTGCCGCGGCGGCGGCTGTGGTGTTGGCGCACTCCGCGTCACGGTCGATCCCGAGCAGCTCGGCACCGGCCTGCGAGCAGCGCACGACGAGGTCCAGCTCGGGCTCGCGGCCGTCGTCGGAGGTCACCCTCAGGTTCGTGTTCGTCAGTCCGCCCGGCAGCGGTGCGACGCGCCAGGACCGCCCCGCCAGCACGGCGAGACGGTCCAGCGGCTGCAGCATGGAGGGGCCCGGGATCCGGCGTCCAGCGTCAGACAGCGGGCTCGGCGGTGAGCGGCGGTCCGGTCGGCGGCTCAGGCTCGTCGATGGTGTGGATCGGGCCCTTGAACCAGTTCTTGACCGAGGCGTACCACCAGATCGTCAGCAGGAGCAGGGCTCCGAGCGTGACGATCGGCGCGTAGTTGACGAACTTCCACGCGAACGCACTGTTGCCCGGCACGCCGCCCGGCACCGTCGGAAGCATCAGGTAGACCGAGACGACGATGATCTCGACGACCGCGACGATGTTCATCCACTTGTACTTGCGGCCGTTGTTCCAGGCTCCGACCTCGAAGGAGTCACCGTGGCGCCACCGCAGGAAGATGGGGATGGCGAAGGACAGGTAGAGGCCCTGCACCGCGATCGAGGTGACGGCGAAGAAGGCCGTCGGCACGATGATCGGCGCATCCGCGGTGCCGATGTTGACCTTGATGAGCGCCGGAAGCGTCACGAGTGCGGCGAGCACCGCCACCGTGATCACCGCGTTCGCCGGGACCCGCGAGGGCGTCAGCCTGCGCAGGAACCCCGATGCCGGGAGCGCACGGTCGCGGCTGAATGCGAACGTCATGCGGGAGGCCGACGTCAGGCAGGAGGTCGCGCAGAAGAACTGCGCCGACGCGGAGATGAACAGGACGATGCCGGCCCAGTGGCTGTTCATCGCGTGGTTGAACAGGTAGCCGACGCCGCCCCCGCCGACGCCCGCATAGTCCGGGTTTCCCTTGGAGTCGTTGGGGATGGCGAAGGTGACGGCCAGCAGCAGGATGTAGCCGCCGACGGCAGAGTAGAAGATCGACTGCCAGATCCCCTTGGCCGCGCCCATCGCCGCTCCGGCGGTCTCCTCGGAGAGGTGGGCGGAGGCGTCGAAGCCGGTGATCGTGTACTGCGTGAGCAGGAACGAGAGCGGCAGGATGATGAACCAGAAGACCCCACCGGTCGTGCCGCCGTTGTTGAAGCCGGAGTTGTTGAAGCGGTCGGTGAACACCTGGCTGACGCTCATGTGGTGGTCCGGGACGAAGATGAGGATCAGCACGATCGCCGTCGCGCCGACCACGTGCCACCAGACCGAGACGTTGTTCATGATCGCCATGAGGTGGCCGCTGAAGATGTTGAGCACGGCGGTCGCGACCAAGATGATGAGGAACGTGATGAAGACGCGCGTGAGCGAGTAGTTCGCGGCGTACGACGACGAGAACGTGCTGATCGTCAGGTCGATGAAGGTCGCACAGCCGTAGGCGACGCCCGCCGTGACCGCGACCAGGCCGATCCAGTTGAGCCAGCCGGTGTAGAACCCGGCGCGCGCACCCCCGAGCTTCGAGGCCCACCAGTAGATGCCGCCCGAGGTGGGGAACGCCGAGACCAGCTCGGACATCGTGAAGCCGACGATGAGGATGAAGACGCTGAGGATCGGCCACGTCCAGGCGACGGCCGACGGGCCGCCGTTGTTGATCGCCGCCGTGTAGTTCGTCAGACACCCGGCCAGGATCGAGATGATCGAGAACGAGATCGCGAAGTTGGAGAAGCCTGACCACGAACGGGACAGCTCCTGCTTGTAGCCCAGTCTGGCGAGGTGGGCCTCGTCCTCGAGCGAGACGGTTTCATGTCCTTCAGGCATGGTGATCTCCTGCAAGTCGATGGGGTCACACCGAGTTGTCATCGGACGCTAGACCTGCGACGGGTGGGTGTAAACAGGTCGCCTCGAATTTGGTATGAACTCAGACCATTTGACCTCGTCGACGCGTTGACGGGGCCGTCGCCAGAGAACAGACTGACGGCCATGACCCCCGCCCGTCAGGTGAACCCGACGGCGCTGCCGGCGACGTTGCTGCGACCGGTGCGGGGGCACCACGCCTTCGAGGCGTGCGTCGAGCAGCTCGCCACCGCGATCCGGCTGGGGGTCTACCCGCTCGGCAGCACGCTTCCCCCTGAGCGCGACCTCGCGGACCAGCTCGGCGTCTCCCGGGCGACCCTGCGCGAGGCGATGGCGGCGCTCCGGCAGGCGGGGCTCGTCCAGACCACCCGGGGTCGAGGTGGAGGCACGGAGGTCACCCTCAAGCCGCCGACGCCGTCGGCGCGTGCCGCCGCTCGGACGACCCCCGAGCAGCGTGCGGACTGGCTCGACTCGCTGGCGTTTCGACGCATCATCGAGCCCGGCGCTGCCGCGATGGTCGCCGAGGCGGGGCTCGACGACAAGGGCCGCGCCCAGCTGGAGGCGGCCCATGAGGAGGTGGCGGCGGCGACCAAGCCGGCGCGCTATCGGCAGTCGGACTCCCGGTTCCACCTGACGATCGCTGCTCTGACCGGGTCCCACCGGGTCATCGAGGCGGTCACCTCTGTCCAGGCGATGCTGCACGAGATGCTCCTGGCGATCCCGCAGCTCGACACCAACATCGCCCACTCCGACGTCCAGCATGCGGCCGTCGTGCGGGCCATCCTCGACGAGCGGCCCGACCGCGCCCGTCGTGCCATGGAGCAGCACTGCGACGACACGGCCGCGCTCCTGCGCGGCCTCATCACCTGAGGAGAGCCGTGGCCACACTGCGCAACGACCGGCACCTGTCGATGAGCGAGCTGCTCACCGATATCTCGACCGGCGCGATCGACACGGTCGTCGTCGCCTTCACCGACATGCAGGGGCGGCTGCAGGGCAAGCGCCTACATGGGCGCTACTTCGCCGACGTCGTGGTCGAGCACGGCACCGAGGGGTGCAACTACCTGCTCGCCGTGGACGTCGACATGAACACCGTCGACGGCTATGCCATCTCGTCGTGGGACCGGGGGTATGGCGACATGGAGTTCGTCCTCGACGAGCGGACGATCCGCCGTCTCACCCACCTGCCGGGCACGGCGATGGTCCAGTGCGACCTGGTGTGGCCCTCCCCGGATGGAGCACCGCACTCCCCTGTGCTGCAGTCGCCACGGGGCATTCTCCAGCGTCAGCTCCAGCGGGTGGCCGAGCGCGGCTGGACGGCCCTGGCCGGGACGGAGCTGGAGTTCATCGCCTTCGAGGACACCTACGAGCAGGCGTGGGCCTCGGGCTACCGCGACCTCACCCCGGTGAACAGGTACAACGTCGACTACTCCATCCTCGGCACCAGCAGGGTGGAGCCGCTGCTCAGGTCGATCCGCAACCACATGTACGACGCAGGTCTCGACGTCGAGAGCGCGAAGGGCGAGTGCAACCCGGGGCAGCACGAGATCGGGTTCCTCTACGCCGACGCCCTGACCACAGCCGACAACCACGTGGTCTACAAGAACACGGCCAAGGAGATCGCCGCCCAGCAGGGCAAGTCGATCACCTTCATGGCCAAGTACAACCAGCGCGAGGGCAGCTCGTGTCACATCCACCTCTCGCTGCGCGGCGCGGACGGCTCCCTGCTCTTCTGGGACGATGGCAGGCGCAGTGCCACCTACGACCACTTCGTCGCCGGAGTCCTGGCCACCATGGCGGACTTCACGCTCCTCTACGCGCCCAACGTGAACTCCTACAAGCGCTTCGCCGACGGCTCCTTCGCGCCCACGACGATCGCCTGGGGTGAGGACAACCGGACCTGCGCGGTCCGGCTCGTGGGCCACGGTGCGAGCGCGCGCATGGAGAACCGCGTCCCAGGTGCCGACGTCAACCCGTATCTCGCGCTCGCGGCCATGCTGGCCGGGGGCCTGCACGGGATCGAGTCAGAGCTGCCGCTGCAGGATGCCCTGGTCGGGAATGCCTACGCCCTCAGCCACGAGCAGGGACTGCCGACAGTGCCGAACACGCTCCACGCCGCCCGCGAGCTGTTCGCAGCCTCGGAGGTCGCCCGCAAGACCTTCGGCGACGAGATCGTCGACCACTACGTGAACATGGCCGACGTCGAGCTGGCCGCCTACCACGCCGCGGTCACCGACTGGGAGCTGCGGCGCGGCTTCGAAAGGATGTAGATGGCTTCGACGAGCTCGACCAGCGATACGGCGCATTCGACCAGCGACACGCACACGGTCTTCAATCCCGCGACGGCGCAGCCGGTCGTCGAGGTGGCGCTGGCCTCGGCCGAGGACACCGATGCCGCGATCGTCGCCGCCCACGCGGCGTTCGGCCGTTGGAAGGGCGTCGCTCCGGGCGAGCGGGCGAGACTGTTGCGTCGATTCGCGTCGGTCGTCGACGCTCACATCGACGAGCTCGCCGAGCTGGAGGTCCGCAACTCGGGCCACACCTGGGGCAACGCCCGGTGGGAGGCGGGCAACGTCCGAGACCTGCTCAACTACTACAGCGGCGCGCCCGAGCGGATGACCGGCAAGCAGATCCCGGTGCCGGGCGGCGTCGACGTGACCTTCCACGAGCCGCTCGGCGTGGTGGGCATCATCGTGCCCTGGAACTTCCCGATGCCCATCGCGGCCTGGGGGTTCGCTCCGGCGCTGGCCGCCGGCAACACCGTCGTCCTGAAGCCCGCCGAGCTCACCCCACTCACGGCGGTCCGGATCGGCGAGCTCGCGCTGGAGGCCGGCCTGCCCGAGCACGTCCTCACCATCGTCCCCGGTGCCGGCACGGTTGTCGGCGAGCGCTTCGTGACCCATCCTCTGGTGCGCAAGGTCTGCTTCACCGGGTCGACCGAGGTCGGCAAGCGCATCATGGCCGGCTGCGCCGAGCAGGTGAAGAACGTGACCCTCGAACTCGGGGGGAAGTCCTCCAACATCATCTTCGCCGACGCCGACCTCGCTGCGGCGGCCGCTGCGGCGCCGTACGCCGTCTTCGACAACGCCGGGCAGGACTGCTGCGCACGCTCCCGCATCCTGGTGGAGCGCAGCGCGTACGACGACTTCCTCGCACTCCTGGAGCCCGCCGTGTCCGGGCTGCGTGTGCTCGACCCGTCGGATGAGTCCAGCGAGATGGGCCCGCTGATCTCGGCGTCCCAGAAGGACCGGGTCACCGCCTATCTCGACGGCATCGAGGCGATCATCACCGGCTCGGCGCCGGAGGGCCCCGGGTTCTGGGTGCCCCCGACCGTCGTGGCGCTCGACGACACGGACGCTCCGATCTGGCGTGAGGAGGTCTTCGGACCGGTCGTCGCCGTGATGGCCTTCGACGACGAGGCCGATGCGATCGCGAAGGCCAACGACACCGAGTTCGGCCTGTCCGGCTCGATCTTCACCCACGACCTCGGCAAGGGACTCCGTGTCGCGCGGGGCGTCGAGGCGGGCAACCTCAGCGTGAACTCGAACTCCTCGGTGCGCTACTGGACGCCGTTCGGCGGCTACAAGCAGTCCGGGCTCGGCCGTGAGCTCGGACCCGAGGCGCCGTACGCCTTCACCGAGGAGAAGAACGTCTTCATTGCCCATTAGGCACCGCTACGGCCAACGAAAAGAGAGAGCAATGGCAGGACGCATCCAGGACAGGGTCGCGGTCGTCACGGGCGGATGCTCAGGCATCGGCCTGGCCACCGCGCGGCGGTTCGTGGCCGAGGGCGCGAAGGTCGTCGTGGGCGACATCGCGGATGACGCGGGCAAGGCGCTGGTCGACGAGCTTGGCGAGTCGGCGGGCGGCGAGCCGCGCGTCACCTACGTCCACGTCGACGTGACGAGCAAGGAGGAGGTCGACGCGCTGTTCAGGCACGCGAAGGACACCTACGGCTCGGTCGACATCGCGTTCAACAACGCCGGCATCAGCCCGCCCGACGACGACTCGATCCTCACCACCGAGCTCGACGCGTGGCGCCGCGTCCAGGAGGTCAACCTGACGAGCGTCTACCTGTGCTGCAAGGCGGCGCTGCCCTACATGATCGAGCAGCGCCGGGGCTCGATCATCAACACCGCCTCCTTCGTGGCGGTCATGGGCGCAGCCACCTCGCAAGTCTCCTACTCCGCCTCGAAGGGCGGTGTGCTCTCGATGACGCGGGAGCTCGGGGTGCAGTTCGCCCGCGACGGGATCCGGGTCAACGCGCTGTGCCCGGGACCGGTCAACACGCCGCTGCTGCAGGAGCTCTTCGCGAAGGACCCCGATCGCGCGGCCCGTCGCCTCGTCCACATCCCGATGGGGCGCTTCGGCGAGCCCGAGGAGATGGCCTCGGCCGTGTTGTTCCTGGCCTCCGACGACTCGTCCTTCATGACGGCGAACACGTTCCTGGTCGACGGGGGGATCTCCGGCGCCTACGTCACTCCGCTGTGATGCCCTCCGTCGCCCAGGTCGGCGCCGGCCCCCTGATCGGCCTGACGACCTATCGCGAGCAGGCCGTGTGGGGGGTGTGGCACCAGCGCGCCGACCTGCTTCCCTCGCAGTACGCCGGGGCGGTCGAGGCGGTGGGCGGCGTGCCCCTGCTGCTGCCTCCCGTCGCGTCGGAGCACGCCGCCGAGGCCGTCGTCGCGCGCTTGGACGGCCTTGTCATCTCCGGCGGCGCGGACGTCGACCCATCCCGTTACGGCGCGCAGCCGCATCCGCGCACGTCCGGGTGGCGAGTGGACCGGGATGCCTGGGAGCTGGCGCTCCTCGACGCTGCGCAGGCCGTCGGCCTGCCGTTGCTGGGAGTGTGCCGGGGCATGCAGCTCATGGCGGTCCACGCGGGCGGCACGCTCGAGCAGCACACGCCCGACGTCGTCGGGCACGACGAGCACTCCCCCGGCGGTGACGCGTTCGGCACCACGCGCGTGGCGACGCAGGCCGGCAGCAGGTTGGCCGGCCTCGTCGGCGACAAGCTCACCGTCTCCTGCCACCACCACCAGTCCGTCCGCGACGCCCCGGGCTTCCATGCGGTCGCGACCGCCGCCGACGGGTCGCTGGAGGCGATCGAGGCCCCCACCGACAGGTTCTGCGTGGGGGTGCAGTGGCACCCGGAGACGCTTGCCGATGTCGGCCTGCTGGCCGGGCTCGTCGAGGCGGCCCGGGCATACTCTGCCCGGTGAGCCGTCGTGTGCCCCGTCGCGTCCTGATCAGCGCCCACCGCGGCGGCGCGGGATATGAGTCGGCGAACGAGAACACGCTGGCGGCGGTGGAGAAGGCGGTCGCCGAGGGCGTCGAGTACGTCGAGATCGACGTACGCCGTCGACCCGACGGCACGGTCATCGTCCTCCACGACGACCCCGACTCCGGGACGATGACCGTCGACCCGGTGCACTACGACGACCTCCTGCCGGCCCTGCGCCCGGCGTGTGCCCATCTCGATCTCAAGGCTGCCAGCCGCGACGGTCGCGCGGAGATCGACGTCGTACGCCGCGCGCTGGCGGTCCTGGGGCCAGGACCGCATGTGGCGACGACGGGCCGGGTGAGCACCGCCAGGGCCCTGCGGGCGTGGGCGGATGCCGAGCGGGTGGACCTCAAGATCGGTCTGTCGATCGGGGGCACGTTCCCCGGTCGGCCGTGGCGCGAGCAGGTCCGGCGCCACTGGGACCAGCTGTTCCCTTCACCGCGGCTGGAGGAGTCCGGCGCCGACGTGATCGCCGCGCACCACGCACTCGCGTTCATCACCCTGCGGCGGCTGGCGCGGCGCCGTGGCCTCGAGCTCCTCGTCTGGACACCCGACAACCCGGCGCTCCTGTGGTATTGGCTGCGCCCGGGCCGCGCCTGGCTGGTCACGACCAACCACCCCGCCCGGGCCATCGCGATCCGGGCGCGACGGGAGGCTGGCAGAATCGGGACCAGAAAGGGGACGGCATGAGCACGACGCACGGCGCTGAGGCGGTCGAGGACATCCTCGGTGCGCCGTACACCGCCGAGACCATCGCCCTGACGGACGACGACGAGGGGCGCGTCGTCGCCACGCTCGTCAAGCGCCCGGCGGTCCAGGCCACGACGCGCGCGGTGCTCCACGTCCACGGGTTCTCCGACTACTTCTTCCAGACGGGGTTCGCCGAGTGGTGGACCGAGCGGGGCTATGACTTCTACGCCCTCGACCTGCGCAAGTACGGCCGCTCCCTGCTCGAGCACCAGACACCGAACTACGTGACCGATCTGGCGACCTACCACGAGGAGCTCGACGCCGCATGGGAGCGGATCACCGAGCGCGACGGCCACGACCACGTCGTCCTCACCGCGCACTCGACCGGCGGTCTCACGACGCCACTGTGGGCGCACGCCCGACGGCCTCCCGCGCTGGCGGGGATGGTGCTCAACTCGCCCTGGTTCGACCTGCAGGGCTCCACCTTGCTGCGCGTCGTGGGCACACCGGTCATCAACCGGCTGGGCGCCCGGGCACCGAAGCTCCACATCAAGCGGCATGTCAGCGGCGTCTACGCCCGCAGCCTGCACCGCGACCACGCCGGTGAGTGGGACTTCGACCTCGAGCTGAAGCCGTTGAGCTCGTTCCCGGTGTATGCCGGCTGGCTGCGCGCCATCCGCAACGGCCACGCTCTCCTGCACGCGGGGCTGGACGTGCCGGCTCCCGTGCTCGTCCTCTCCTCCGACCGGACGCGGTGGACCGCCCACCTCACCGAGGCCGCCCACACCGCCGACCTCGTGCTGGACGTCAAGCAGATCCGGCAATGGGCGACGTCAGTCGGCAAGCACGTCACCTACATCGCGATCCCCGGCGCCCGTCACGACGTGGTGCTCTCGCGTCCCGACGTGCGCGAGCACGCCTATCGCGAGATCGAGACGTGGAGGGGCGCCTACGTCAGGTGACGCGCTGCGTCACTTGGCCAGCATCGTCACCAGCGCGACGACGCCGACGACCACGATCACCCCGCGCAGCACGTTCGCCGGGAGGCGCCGACCGATCGAGGCGCCGAGCAGACCGCCCATGATCGAGCCGGCCGCGATCAGGCCGACGACGGCCCAGTCCACGTCGGCCACGAACGCGAAGATGAGGCCGGCGACGGCGTTGACGATGGCGGCCAGGACGTTCTTCGTCCCGTTGAGGCGCTGCAGCGTGTCGGCCACGCCGATCCCGAGCACCGCCATGAGCAGGACGCCCTGCGCAGCGCCGAAGTAGCCGCCGTACACCCCCGTGGCGAACACGGCGGCCCAGACCCACCAGTGCTCGCCGCCGGCGTCGCCGTGGTGCGCGGCGACCCAGCGGGAGATGCGCGGGCCGAAGATGACCAGGAGGACGCCGAGCGCGATGAGGGCCGGGACGATGGCCTTGAACGCCTCCGCCGGCAGCACGAGCAGCAAGAGCCCGCCGAGTGCGCCGCCGAGCAGCGAGGCGGTGCCGAGCCGCAGCACCCGCGAGCGTTGCCCGGCGAGCTCACGGCGGTAGCCCCACGCGCCGGCCACCGAGCCGGGCACGAGGCCGATCGTGTTCGACACGTTGGCCACCACCGGCGGGTAGCCGAACGCGAGCAGCGTGGGGAAGGTCAGCAGCGTCCCGGACCCGACGACTGCGTTGATCGTCCCAGCGCCGACCCCCGCGAGCAGGATCGCGGCAGCTTGGAGCGGCGCCACTCAGGCGTCGGCGGACGGATCGGCGGAGGCGCCTTCGTCCGGGTCCGGCACGCGCGCGCCGTTCACGCTGGCGTTCGCCTCGGCGATGGCCTCCTGCACGGCGGCGTCGGCCTCGGAGAGCGCGCGGTCGGGCACGTCGACCGGGGTGGCCGGAGGGCCGAGGTCGACGCGCGTCGCGGGGCCGCCGCTGTTGGCCGGGATGCCCTTCAGGTCCGACAGCGTCGAGCCCAGCCCTTCCAAGGCCTTGCCGATCTCGCTGGGCACGATCCACAGCTTGTTGGAGTCGCCCTCGGCGATCTTGGGCAGCATCTGCAGGTACTGGTAGGCCAGCAGCGACTGGTCCGGCCCACCGTCGTGGATCGCCTGGAAGACCGTCTGAATGGCCTGGCCCTCACCCTGGGCCCGCAGGATCGAGGACTCGCGGTCGGCCTGCGCGCGGAGGATCTGCGCCTCGCGGGCGCCCTCGGCGTTGAGGATGGCGGACTGCTTGTTGCCCTCGGCGGTCAGGATCGCGGACTGCCGCTGACCCTCGGCGGTGAGGATCAGCGCGCGCTTGTCGCGGTCGGCACGCATCTGCTTCTCCATCGCGTCCTTGATGGACACCGGCGGGTCGATGCTCTTGATCTCGACGCGCTTGACCTTGATGCCCCAGCGACCGGTCGCCTCGTCGAGCACGGCAGCGAGGCCGGAGTTGATCTGCTCGCGGCTGGTGAGTGTCTCCTCGAGGTCCATGCCGCCGACGATGTTGCGCAGCGTCGTCATCGTCAGCTGCTCGACCGCCTGGATGTAGTTGGCGATCTCATACGTCGCCGCGATCGGGTCGTTGACCTGGAAGTAGATGACGGTGTCGATCGAGACCGTCAGGTTGTCCTCGGTGATGACCGGCTGGGGCGGGAAGGTGACCACCTGCTCGCGCAGGTCGATCATGTAGCGCACCTTGTCGACGAACGGCATGACGATGTTGAGGCCGGGCGCCAGGGTGCCCTTGTACTTGCCGAAGCGCTCCACGATGCCGGCGCGCGCCTGCGGGATGATCTTGACCGTCTTGGCCAGCAGCACGATCACGAACAGGAAGACCAGCACTGGCACGATCCAGATGGCCACGGTTGCTCCTCAGCTCTCCAGGGTAGGGACGGGGTGCACGTAGGCCGTCGCACCCTTGATCATGAGCACCTCGACGACCTCGCCCGGCTCGATGACGAGCGTCTCGTCGTATGGCTTGGCGGTCCACAGCTCCCCGTCGATCTTGAGCTGGCCCCCTTGGTGGGCGGTGAGCCGGACAGGCGTGATCGCCTGCTTGCCGATCAGCGTCGCGCTGCCCAGCACCAGGTCGGGCCCGCTCTGGAGATGCTTGACGATCTCCGGGCGCACCAGAGCGAGCATCGCGATCGATGCGGCTGCCGCGACGAGGATCTGGACGGCGACGGCGCCCACGAAGACGGACGTCACCATGCCGGCCAGCGCGCCGACCGCGAGCATCGCGAGGACGAGGTCCAGGCTGGCGAGCTCGGCGGTGCCGAGCAGCACCGCGAGGGCCAACCAGGCCGCCCACGGATTCTCACCCAGCCACTGCATACCTCGACCCTAGCGCGGCCGCGCCGCCTCCGTTCGTCCGTTCGAATGCGGCGATCAGGTGTGTCGCCCGGGCCCGTCGCGGTTGCGCGAGCAGAGCGAGCGCGGTCCTACAGAGCGTGACGGGTCCGCCGGCGCGCCGTCCAACGGCCGTCCTCATGGCCCAGCACGAGCGGCATCCCGAACGTCGCCGACAGGTTCGCCTCGGTCAGCTGCTCCTCGAGCAGACCGGCGGCGACGACCCGTCCCTGGCGGAGCATGAGCACGTGGCTGAAGCCCGGCGGGATCTCCTCGACGTGATGGGACACCAGCACCGTGGCCGGAGAGACGGGGTCGTAGGCGAGCGTCGAGAGCGTCGAGACGAGGTCCTCGCGCCCGCCCAGGTCGAGACCGGCGGCCGGCTCGTCGAGCAGCAGGACCTCGGGGTCCACCATCAGCGCCCGCGCGATCTGGACGCGCTTGCGCTCACCCTCGGACAGCGTGCCGAACGTGCGGTCGCCCAGGTGCGGGATCCCGATCTCGACGAGCAGGTCCTGCGCACGGTCGTGGTCGAGGCCGTCGTACTCCTCGCGCCAGCGGCCGAGGACGCCGTAGGACGCCGAGACGACGACGTCGCGCACCGCCTCCGACCTCGGGATCCGCTCGGCGAGAGCGGCGCTGGTCAGCCCGATCCGTGGGCGGAGCTCGAAGACGTCGACGCGGCCCAGTCGCTCGCCGAGGACCTCGACGATGCCTGCCGTCGGGTGCATGAGCGTCGAGGCGAGCTGCATCAGCGTGGTCTTGCCGGCGCCGTTGGGGCCGAGGACGACCCAGCGCTCGTCCTCCTCGACGACCCAGTCGACGCCGTCGAGCAGCACCGCCTGTCCTCGACGGACCGTGACGTCGCGGAACTCGAGGACGGCAGCCATGGGCGGCAGCCTAGCGAGCGCCGGAGCGCTCTCCCCGCAGGACCCACCTACACTCGCTGACCGTGACGGATCGTCGTGAGGAGCAGCGGATCGAGCAGGTCGACGACGGCCTGCCGCTCGCCCTGCGCACCGCCTGGTGGGCCACCGCCTGGCTGCGCGGGCACGTGGTGACTGACCTGCTGCTGGACGCGGTGATCGGCGAGGACGCGACGCATGTGGTCGCTGGGCTGGGAGCGCTGGGGCTGGGCGGTCCCGGCGCCGACGAAGCCGCGGAGGGGCTCGTCGCGGGACTGGGCCGCATCCGCGCCGAGGGCGCCACGGGCTTCGGCCTGGCACTCCCCATCGAGGGCGACCTCGTCGGTCTCGGCGGCCCCACCAGCTTCAACGCCGCCGCGCTGGAGGCCGGACAGGCCGTCATCGTTTCCGGCGCATGGATCGGGCTGGTGCCGGCCCGGGTGGGAGCCGCCGTCACCTGGCAGGCGCACCGGGCGGAGCGCCGACAGCTGCCCGACATCGGCGAGGCGGACCGGATGCTGCGCCGCGAGCTTCCCCGCGCAGCCGACGCGCTCGCGGACCTCGACGTCGCCCGGTGGCGGCCCGAGGCTGCCGACCGCCTCATGAACCTGCGTCACCGTCCACACGTCGCTCCCCCGCCCGGCATCCCCGGTCGATGTGCCGAGCTCGCGGCAAGAGCGCTGCAGGCGGCCGACATCGTCGACCTCGCGCTCGAGGACGACGGGGGCGCGGTGTCGGCATACGAGATCGCGGCACGTCGCCACGCGCTGCTCCCCCTCGACCGCGCGGCTCGGCACGCACTCGTCGCCGCAGGCTCGCCCGAGGCGTGGCCGGAGTGAAGGGCGGTGACCCGAGATGACCACTAGGCTGAGCGCCGCCATGGAACAGCGCCCAGACTCGCTCCTCATCACCCTCACCGGGCGCGACCGCCCCGGCGTCACTCGCGCGGTCTTCGCGCGGCTCGCCGAGGCGGGGGTCGAGGTCCTCGACCTCGAGCAGATCGTGTTGCGTCGCCGGCTGGTGCTCGGCGTGCTGGTGACGGTGCCCGATGACGAGGTGGCCCTGCGCGACGCCGTCTCGCAGACCGCCGACGAGCTCGGCATGCAGGTCGAGACCGTCCGGGGCACCGGTGACAACGCCGTCAAGGCGCACCGCGCTCACGTGACCGTCATCGGAGCACCGCTGCAGGCGACCGCGATGGCGGCCATCACGGGGCGCATCGCGGACGCCGGCGCCAACATCGACCGGATCCAGCGGCTCGCCAGCTATCCGGTGACCGCGATCGAGCTCGCCGTCTCCGGCGCGGCGCCCGACGGGCTCCGGGTCGAGCTGGCGAAGGCGGCCGCCGAGCAGGAGGTGGACATCGCGGTCCAGCCGGCGACCCTGACTCGGCACGGCATGCGGCTCATCGTCATGGACGTCGACTCCACCCTCATCCAGGGGGAGGTCATCGAGATGCTGGCAGCCCACGCGGGCTGCGAGGCCGAGGTCGCGGCCGTCACGGAGCGGGCGATGCGCGGCGAGATCGACTTCGAGGAGTCGCTGCGAGCCCGCGTCGCCCTGCTCAAGGGCGTCCCGGCGTCGGCGATCCACGAGGTCTACGACTCGATCCACCTCAACCCGGGGGCGCGGACGATGGTGCGGACGTTGCGCCGACTCGGCTACCGGTTCGCGATCGTGTCCGGCGGCTTCAGCCAGATCACGTCGCGGCTGGCCGCGGACCTGGGGATCCACTACCAGCGCGCGAACGAGCTGGAGATCTCCGACGGCGTGCTGACCGGCAACATCGTCGGCGAGGTCGTCGACCGCGCCGGCAAGGCCCGGGCTCTGCGGGAGTTCGCCGCCGAGCTCGGCATCCCCGAGGCCGCGACGGTCGCTATCGGAGACGGCGCCAACGACCTCGACATGCTCTCCGCGGCCGGGCTCGGCGTCGCCTACAACGCCAAGCCGGTCGTGCGGTCGCAGGCCCAGGCGGCCGTCAACGTGCCCTACCTCGACACGATCATGTATCTGCTCGGCATCAGCCGCGAGGAGATCGAGGCCGCCGACGCCGAGGCGGGCATCGTGACCCCGGCCCCTCCGATCTGAACCGCGCTCATTCCGTTCGCGCTGCGCCGGAGCTCAGGCGATCTGCTTGTGCGGGATCCTGAGCGCCACGACCGCGGCCAGGAGCGCGGCAGCGGCGCAGAGGGCGAACAGCGAGCGGTACGCCGAACCGGACGGCAGCTCGAACCCGCCGAGGTGGATGACGCTGCCGGCCAGCAGGCTGCCGCCGATCGCCGAGGCGAGCGAGCTGCCCAAGCTGCGGAAGAGCGAGTTGAGCCCGTTGGCGGCGGCCAGCTCGTGGACCGGTGTGTTGGCGTTGATGATGGAGGGCAGGGCGGCGTACCCGATCCCGGTGCCGATGCCGATCACGGTCGAGCCGACGATGATCTGCCACAGGTGCTCGTGGACCGTCATGCGGCCCAGGAAGCCGGCGGCGACGATCGCCGCGCCCAGCGCGAGCGTCTGCGGGCCGCCGCGTGTGGCGATGAGACGTGCTGCCACCGGCGAGAAGAGCAGCATCATGAGGCCGCTCGGCAGCATCACCAGACCACCCACAAGAAGGCTGGAGCCGAAGCCGTAGCCGGTCTGCTCCGGAGCCTCGACGTAGGCGGCGGTCCCGATGAACGAGGCGAAGAGGGCGAAGCCGAAGAGGATCGAGGCCAGGTTGGCGAGGATGATCGGCTCCCGCCGAAGCGCCTGCAGGTCGACGAGAGGCTCCGCGATGCGCGTCTGGGTCCATCCGAAGATCACGAGGAGGAGTGCGGCGAGGGCGAGCAGGCCCCAGACCTTCGCCGAGCCCCAGCCCCAGGCGGAGCTCTGGCTCAGCGGCAGCAGGAGCGAGACGAGGCTCGCGCCCAGGAGGACCGCGCCGACCAGGTCGACGCGGCCGCCGCTGCGGTTCGGCGACTCCGGCACGATGGTGAGGATGCCGACGAAGGCGACGATCCCCACTCCGGTCGTCATCCAGAACAGGGCGTGGAAGTCGGCGTGCTCGGCCACCAAGCCGGCCAGCGGCAGCCCCAGCGCACCGCCGACGCCGAGCATCGCGCTGATCAGGGCGACGGCCGAGCCCACACGCTCACGCGGCAGGAGGCCGGCGAGCAGGCTGATGCCGAGCGGGATCGCGGCGGCCGAGACACCCTGGATCGCGCGGCCGGCGATGAGCAGGCCGATGTTGCTCGTCACCGCGGTCAGCAGTGAGCCCACGACCAGAGAGCCGACCGCGACCAGGAGGAGGAGCCGCTTGCCGAACATGTCACCGAGGCGGCCCATGATCGGGACCGCGACCGCCGCCACGAGCAAGGTCGAGGTCAGCAGCCAGCTGACGGTGCTGGCCGAGGTGTTCAGGTCGGCCGGCAGCTGTCCGAGCACGGGGATGAGGAGTGACTGCGCCAAGGACACGACAAGGGCGCCGAGGCCGACGACGACGAGCTCCAGTCGTGCTCGCGCGGGCGAGGTGTGCGAGGCGATCTCGGCCTCGGTCGCCCCGGACGGCTCGTGCTGCATGACGTGTCCTCTCCTCGTGCATGGATGCGCAGAGCTCATGCTACGACGCTGTGGCACCAAGTGTCATTCTTCGCCATCGGTGCCAGTCGGCGGTACCCTGAGCCAGTGACCACCCTCGAGCCGCCTGTGACCCTCCGCGACCACGCGCGCGAAGCGGTGCGCGCGGAGGTGCAGCGGCAGGCGTGGCTGCTGTTCGCCGAGCATGGCTTCGAGGCGACGACCGTCGACCGGATCGCGGCCGCATCGGGCATGTCCCGTCGCACGTTCTTCCGCTACTTCGCGAGCAAGGACGACCTCGTCCTCTCCCGCATGGTCGAGTCAGGGACGGAGCTGGTCAGCCACCTTGCCGCTCGCCCGGCCGAGGAGTCGCCGTGGGCAGCGCTGCGCGGAGCGTTCCAGGTCATCGTCGAGCGTCAGGTCGCGAACGCGGAGCGGTCTCGCCGGCTCCAGCTCCTGCTGCGCGACGAGCCGGCGGTGCGTGCGACCGTCGAGGAGTGGCGACGCCGCTGGACGGCGCTGATCGCGCCTGTCATCGCGCCACGCATGGCCGACCACGACCAGGCCGACCTGTGCGCGGAGGCCGTGGCCCGCAGCGCCCTGGAGTGCCTCGAGGCGGCGCAGGAGCGTTGGGCCGAGCTCGAGGACGCCGATCTCGGCCGGCTGGTCGACGCGGCGATGGGAGCCGTGGCACCTCTCTGAGCCGTCCTCGGCCGTTTGGTGAGCAGCGCTCAGCCGTGGACGGCGTTGACCTCCAGCAGCTGGGCGCTCCCCTCGGCGAGGTCGGCCCAGGGGCCGTCGTAGGAGAAGACGGCGACCGCGGCCGGCGGGAAGCCCGTCGTCGCGAGCTGTGGCGCTCCGGCCACGTCGAGCACCTGCGCCAGGGAGGCCATCGTCGGGTTGTGCCCGATCAGCACGACCGTCGCGCAGTCCTCCTCCACCGCACGCACGAGGTCGAGCGCCGTGTCCGAGCCCGCCTCGTAGAGGACGCTGTCGACCACGGGTTCGAGAGTCCAGCCCGCTTCACCTGCCAGCGCGTCCCAGGTCTGCCGCGTGCGCCGAGCGTCCGACACGAGGGCTCGGTCGGGGACGACCCCCCGGCCCGCGAGCCATGCGCCGGCGGCCGCGGCGTCCTCGATGCCTCGGTCGGTGAGGACACGCTCGTGATCGGTCGTGCCGTAGGCCTCCGCCTTGGCATGGCGGACGATGACCAGGACGTGGCTCATCTTCCGAGCCTAGTGGGCCGCGACCCTCCGGCGACGGTCACGCTCCCATCGCGTGGAAGCCGCCGTCGACGTGCACGATCTCCCCCGTCGTCGCCGGGAAGAAGTCCGAGAGCAGGGCGCACACGGCACGAGCGGTCGGCTCCTGGTCGGTGTTGTCCCACCCGAGCGGGGCCCGCGTGGTCCACATGTCCTCGAGGTCGGCGAACCCGGGGATCGCCTTGGCCGCCAGCGTTCGCAGGGGGCCCGCCGAGACGAGGTTGACGCGGATGCCGTGCGGACCGAGGTCGCGCGCGAGGTAGCGCGCGCAGGACTCCAGGCCCGCCTTGGCCACGCCCATCCAGTCGTAGGCCGGCCACGCGACCGTCGCGTCGAACGTCAGCCCGACGATGCCCGCCCCCGGAGCGAGAAGGGGGCGCGTCGCCTGGGCGAGGCTCATCAAGGAGTACGCCGAGACCTGCACCGCCTGCGCGACGTCGGGCCACGGCCCGTCGAGGAACTTGCCGCCGAGCAGCGTCTCGGGGTTGCCGTAGGCGATCGAGTGCACCACACCGTCGAGGGCCGCGTCCGCGCCGAGGTGCTCACGCACCTGGTCGGCCAGCCCGGCCAGGTGGTCGGCGTCGGTCACATCGAGCTCGAGGACCGGGGCCTCGGCCGGCAGCCGCTTGGCGATCCGCTTCGTGATCGACAGGGCGCGGCCGAAGTTGGAGATGAGCACCTGGGCACCCTGCTCCTGGGCGACCTTCGCGGTCGCGAACCCGATCGAGCTGTCCATCGTCACGCCAGCGACGAGGATGCGCTTGCCTTCGAGGAGACCCATCTTCTCAGTGCCCCATTCCCAGTCCGCCGTCGACCGGGATGACGGCCCCGGTGACGTAGCCCGCGTCCGCGAGCCAGGTGATGGCGCCGGCGATCTCGTCGACGCTCGCGTAGCGGCCCAGTGGCACCTGGGCCTTGATCGTGCTCTTCTGCTCGTCGGTCAGCACGTCGGTCATGTCGGTCTCGACGAATCCGGGTGCGACGACGTTCGCGGTGATCCCACGACTGCCGAGCTCGCGGGCCAGCGACCGCGCCAGTCCGACCAGGCCGGCCTTCGAGGCGGCGTAGTTGGTCTGTCCGGCGCTGCCGAGAAGCCCGACCACGCTGGACACGAAGATGATCCGGCCGCGACGCAGCCGCAGCATGCCCTTGGCGGCACGCTTGGCAAGCCGGTAGGAGCCCGTCAGGTTCGTGTCGATGACCGAGGACCAGTCGTCCTCGGACATGCGCAGGATCAAGGTGTCGTTGGTGATGCCGGCGTTGGCGACCAGCACCTCCACCGGACCGTGCGCCGCCTCGATCTCGGCGTACGCCGCCTCCACCTGCTCGGGGTCGGTGACGTCACACCGCACGTCGAGAGCGCCCTCGGGCGCTCCGCCGCTGCGGGTGGTCACGGCGACCTTGTCGCCGGCCGCCAGGAACGCCTCCGCGACGGCGCGTCCGATGCCTCGGTTGCCACCGGTCACGAGGACCGACCGGGGCTCCCTCACTGTTGCGCTTGCTCCGCTCTCGCTCACGGTGCCTGAACGTAGTGCTTACCGATAGGTACGCCCAATGAGGAACGTCACGCTCGGCGCGCCGCGACTCACTCGTCCTCGAGTCGGAAGCCCACCTTGAGCCCGACCTGGAAGTGCTCGACGCGGCCGTCCGACACCTGGCCGCGCACCTGCGTCACCTCGAACCAGTCGAGGTTTCGGAGCGTCGCGGAAGCGCGCTCGACGGCGTTGCGGATCGCGGCGTCGATGCTGTCGGGCGAGCTTCCGACGACCTCGGTGAGACGGTAGGTGTGGTTGGCCATGGTTGCCTCCTGTGATGGCGCTGGATGCCGCTGGGGTGATCGCGGTCACACGAGACTAGCGACGTAGAGTGGGGTCATGGCCAGAGTCAGACACCGGGACGAGGCCATCCGCATCACGACTGCAGCCGAGAGCCGCGATCGCGACATCCGCGCCCGGCAGCGTCACTACCTGATCTCCATGTCCATCCGCGTGGTGTGCTTCGTCGGCGCGGTGATCGCTGGCGCCAACGGCATCACGTGGCTGTGGCCGCTCCTGATCGTGGGCGCCATCCTGCTGCCGTACGTCGCCGTGGTCGGCGCCAACGCCGCCCACACCAGGGACGAGGACCTCTCCCTGCCCGACACGGCCTACCGTCGCGAGCTGCCGGGTGGCGACGACGACCAGCCGCGACCGCCCCGGGGAGAGCTGTGAGCCTGGACGACAAGACCGAGGTCGACCTCTGCTCGGCGAAGGGATGCCAGGCGGCCGCGACGTGGCAGCTGCAATGGAACAACCCGAAGATCCACACCGAGGACCGCCGCAAGATCTGGCTGGCCTGTGACGCACATCATCAGTCGTTGAGCGACTTCCTCGGAGCACGCGGCTTCCTGAGGAGCGTGGAGCCGCACGAGCGGGCCCGCTAGCCGCCGATCGAGGACATCGGGCGGTCGGGCTGCAGGAAGGTCGGGTCGTCGATGCCATGCCCGGCCCGCTTCCCGGCCATGGCCGTCACCCATCGCCCGGCCAGCTCCTCGTCGGAGGCGCCGGCGCGCATGGCCGTACGCAGGTCGGACTCCTCGCGGGCGAACAGGCAGTTGCGGACCTGGCCGTCGGCGGTGAGGCGGACGCGGTCGCAGTCGCCGCAGAAGGGACGCGACACCGAGGCGATGATCCCGACCGTCGCCGGGCCGCCGTCGACGGTGAACAGCTCCGCCGGCGCGCTGCCGCGTGGCTCGACGGCCGGCTCCAGCACGAACTCCTTCTCGAGCAGGCGCTGGATCTCGTCGGCCGTCACCATCTGGGTGCGGGACCAGCCGTGCTGTGCATCGAGCGGCATCTGCTCGATGAAGCGTAGGTGGTAGCCGTGGTCGATCGCCCAGCGCAGCAGCTCGGGCGCCTGATCGTCGTTGACGCCGCGCAGCAGGACCGCGTTGAGCTTGACCGGGCCCAGACCGGCCTCGTGGGCGGCGGCCAGGCCGGCGATGACGTCGCGCAGCCGGTCGCGGCGGGTGACGGCGGCGAAGGTCTCGGGGCGGACGCTGTCGATGCTCACGTTGACCCGGTCCAGTCCGGCGTCGGCGAGCGCCGTCGCGGTGCGGGCCAGCCCCAGGCCGTTGGTGGTCAGCGACGTCTCGACGCCCAGGGCGTGGGTGCGTGCGACGATGCCGACCAGGCCGCGGCGGACCAGCGGCTCGCCGCCGGTGAAGCGCACCTCGCGGATGCCGAGCCGCTCGACGGCGATCGTGATGAGGCGCACCACCTCGTCGTCGGTCAGGACCACGTCGGTGGGCAGCCAGTCCAGGCCCTCCGCCGGCATGCAGTACTCACACCGCAGGTTGCACCTGTCCGTGAGCGAGACCCGCAAGTCGGTCGCGACGCGACCGAACCGGTCCGCCAGAGGTGTCGTCTTCACCACACCATCCTAGGTGGCACCGCCCCGCCGGATACACCTCACGCCCACGGCGCGATTAGCCTTGACCGGGTGCGGTCGTTCCGGTTCCTCCTCAGTCGCCGGTGGGCGCTGTTCGCGCTGACCGTCGTGCTGGTCGCCTGGGGCACCTGGTGGCTCGGGCAATGGCAGTTCCACCGGCTGCAGGACCGCAAGGCGAGCAACCAGGTGGTGACCACCAACGAGCGCCGCACGCCTGCTCCACTCGACCAGGTGCTCGGCGTCGGAGACCCCGTCTCGCACGCCGACGAGTGGCGGTTGGTCACCGTGACGGGCACCTACGACCCCGCCAGCACCATCATCTGGCGCTACCGCTCCGATGACTCCGGCGACCCCGGCGTGGATGTGGTCGTGCCGCTGGTCACCTCAGACGGGACGGCGGTGCTCGTCGACCGCGGGTGGCTCTCGACCCAGGGCGACGACAAGCGGCCCGACGTGCCCGCACCGCCGACCGGGCGAGTCACGGTGACCGGCTACGTCCGGGTCGACGGCACGGGCACCAGCACGCGGGTCGACAGCCTGTCGACGCGCGCGCTCTCGTCCACCACCGCCGGACCGGCCATCGGCAGGCCGGTCTACGGCGGGTGGCTTCAGCTCCACAGCGAGGACCCGACGGCGGCGCATCCGCTGGAGGCCGCGGATCTGCCCGACCTCGGGAACGGGCCACACTTCTTCTACGGGCTGCAGTGGTGGTTCTTCGGTGTGCTGGCGGTGTTCGGCTTCTTCTACCTGCTCTACGACGAGTGGCGCACCGGGAAGGGCGACGAGCTCGGCGCCGAGCGTCAGCGCGCGAAGCAGGACCGCAGCAACAGTCGGGCCGCAAAGACGAGCCGCAAGCAGGCGGTCAGGGAGGCCTACCGTGCTGCCCATGAGAAGGAGCGAGCCGAGAAGGAGCGCGCCGGCCGGCAGTGACCGCGCCGGGGCTTCGCATGCGCTCAGCCCGTGACGGGCTCGCGGAGGAACTGGGTCCGGTAGAGCTCCGCATACAGCCCTCCGCGGGCCAGCAGCTCGTCGTGGGTGCCGCGCTGGACGACCTCGCCTGCCTCGACGACCAGGATCTGGTCGGCGTCGCGCACGGTCGAGAGCCTGTGCGCGATCACCAACGAGGTCCGACCGCTCAGCGCGGCGTCGAGCGCGCGCTGGACCGCTGCCTCGGACTCGCTGTCCAGATGGGCCGTCGCCTCGTCGAGCACCACGATCGCCGGTGCCTTCAACAACAGCCGTGCGATCGCCAGGCGCTGGCGCTCGCCGCCGGAGAGCCGGTAGCCGCGGTCCCCCACCACCGTGTCGAGGCCATCGGGCAGCGAGGAGATCAGCGCGGCGATCTGTGCGGCGTCCAGCGCGTCCCACACCTGCTCCTCGGAGGCGTCGGGTCGCGCGTAGAGCAGGTTGGCCCGGATGGTGTCGTGGAACATGTGGGCGTCCTGCGTGACGTAGCCCACCGCGTCCTCCAAGGACTGCAACGTGACGTCGCGCACGTCCCGGCCGCCGACACGGACGGCACCCGCGCCCGCGTCGTAGAGCCGCGCGACCAGGTGCGTGATCGTGGTCTTGCCCGCCCCGGAGGGGCCGACCAACGCGACCATCTGCCCCGGCTCGGCGGTGAAGGTGATGTCGGTGAGCACCGGACCGGTGGGCCGCGTCTCGGTGCGTGCGACCACCTCGAGCGAGGCCAGTGAGACCTCCTCGGCCCGTGGATAGCTGAACGCGACGTGGTCGAACTCCACTCTGGCCGCATCGCCGGGCAGGTCGACGGCCCCCGGCCGCTCCTGGATCGAGGAGGGGAGGTCGAGCACCTCGAAGACCCGCTCGAAGCTGACCAGCGCGGTCATGACGTCGATCCGCACGTTGGACAGCGACTGGAGGGGGCCGAGCAGGCGGACCAGCAGCAGACCGAGCGCGGTGAGCGTGCCGAGGCTGAAGTGGCCCTCGATCACGAGCCATCCGCCCACGCCGTAGACCAACGCCGTCGCCAGCGCCGGCACGAGGGTCATCGCCATCGTGAACATGCGGGTGAGGACCGCGATCCTGACCCCGAGGTCGCGGACCACCGCGGCGCGGGCGGCGAACTGCTCGTCCTCCTCCTCGCGCCGTCCGAACAGCTTCATCAGCAGGGCGCCACCGACGCTGAACCGCTCCGTCATGGCGTTGCCGAGCGCAGCGTTGCCGTTCATCTGCTCCCGGGTCAGGCCGGCGAGCCGGTTGCCCACCCAGCGGGAGGTGACCAGCAGGATCGGGAAGAGCAGGAGGCACAGACAGGTGACCTGCCAGCTCAGCGTGAGCATCGTGATGCCGACGACGACGACGGAGATGAGGCTGGCGACCGTGTTGGACAGCGTCGAGGTGAAGGCTCGCTGGGCGCCGATCACGTCGTTGTTGAGGCGGGAGACGAGCGCCCCGGTCTGCGTGCGGGTGAAGAAGGCCAGCGACTGTCGTTGGACGTGCGCGAACACCCGGGTGCGCAGGTCGAAGATGAGACCCTCGCCGATGCGCGAGGAGAGCCGTCCGCTGAGGATGCCGATGCCCGCGTCGACGATGGCGACAACGGCCATGGCCACCGCCAGCCAGATCACGACCGAGACGTCGTGCCCCAGGATGCCGACGTCGACGATCCGCTTGGTGAGCAGCGGCGTCACGACGACGAGCCCGGCGTCGACGACGGTGAGCGCGAGGAAGGCGGCGATCGGCCGACGATGCGGCCGGGCGAACGCGATGACCCGCCGGACCGTCCCCGGCTCGAGCCGCTGGCCGAGCACGTCGCGGTCCGACCGCAGGTTGCGGTAGACCCCGCCCATGCCCATGTTGCCCGCCATGGCAGTAGTAAACCCGCCGTCACCGACAGCGGCCGCGTCGGGACCCGTCGTAGGCGGCCTCGCGGAGCCTGGAGAGGAACCGAACCGGGCGTAGTCCCGGGTGCTGGTGGAGGTACGGATCGTACGCCGCGGCGTCGTCCCCCGTCGGAGGACCGACCCTCAGCCGCCCGACCGTCGAGGCCCTCCCCGGCAGCGGGCCTGCCTCCGTCCACACGGCGAAGGCGTGCTCGGCCACGGACGTGATCGGGTCCATGCCGGGCGGTACCCGCCTCAGGCCAGCGACACCAGATCGGCGTAGGAGTCGTTCCAGAGGTCCTCGACCCCGTCGGGCAGGATCAGCACGCGGTCGGGCTCGAGTGCCTGCACAGCGCCCTCGTCGTGGGTGACCAGGATGATCGCGCCCTCGTAGCGCCGGATCGCGTTGAGGACCTCCTCGCGCGAGGCAGGGTCGAGGTTGTTGGTCGGCTCGTCGAGCAGAAGCACGTTGGCGGCGCTGACCACCAGCGACGCGAGCGCGAGACGGGTCTTCTCGCCCCCCGAGAGCACACCGGCGGGCTTGTGGACGTCGTCGCCGCTGAAGAGGAACGCGCCCAGGACGGTGCGGGCCTCGGTGTCGGTGAGCTGCGGCGCGGCGGACTGCATGTTGTCCAACACCGAGCGCCCGACGTCGAGGGTCTCGTGCTCCTGGGCGTAGTAGCCGATCTTGAGGCCGTGACCCGGCACCACGAGACCGGTGTCGGGTCGGTCGACGCCGGCGAGGATCCGGAGCATGGTCGTCTTCCCGGCGCCGTTGAGCCCGAGGATGACGACCCGGGAGCCCTTGTCGATCGCGAGGTCCACCGCGGTGAAGACCTCGAGTGCGCCGTACGCCTTCGAGAGGCCCTTCGCCGTGAGCGGCGTCTTGCCACACGGCGCCGGGGACGGGAACTTGATGGCGGCCACCTTGTCGGTCTGGCGCTCCCCCTCGACGCCTGACATGAGCTTCTCGGCGCGCTTCAGCATCTGCTGCGCGGCGGTGGCCTTGGTGGCCTTCGCGCGCATCTTGTTGGCCTGGTCGGTGAGCGTCTTCGCCTTGTTCTGGGCGTTCATCAGCTCACGCTTGCGCCGCGCCTCGTCGGTCTCGCGCTGGGTGAGGTAGTTCTTCCAGCCCATGTTGTAGACGTCGATGACGGCGCGGTTCGCGTCGAGGTGGAAGACCTTGTTGACCGTCTCGGCGAGCAGAGCGTTGTCGTGGCTGATCACGACGAAGCCGCCCTTGTAGGCCTTCATCCAGTCGCGCAGCCACGTGATCGAGTCGGCGTCGAGGTGGTTGGTCGGCTCGTCCAGGATGAGCACCTCGGCGCCCGAGAACAGGATCCGGGCGAGCTCCACGCGGCGTCGCTGACCGCCGGAGAGCGTCTTGAGCTGCTGGTCCATCAGACGGTCCGCGATGCCGAGCGACTGGGCCATCTGCAGCGCCTCCGCCTCGGCGGCGTACCCGCCACCGGCGTCCAGCTCGTCGTGGGCCCGCTGGTAGCGACGCATCGCCCGCTCACGCACGGACGGGTCGTCAGAGCCCATCTCCTGCTCGGCCGCGCGCATCCGGCGGACCGCGTCGTCGAGCCCCCGGGCCGACAGGATCCGCTCCCGGACGACCACCTCCGGGTCCCCGACGCGCGGGTCCTGGGGCAGATAGCCGATGTCCCCGGTGCGGGTGACGTTTCCGGAGGCCGGGAGCAGGTCACCGGCGAGGACCTTGGTGAGGGTCGTCTTGCCGGCACCGTTGCGCCCGACGAGGCCGACCTTGTCACCGGGACCGACCCGGAAGCTCACGTCCTCCATGAGGAGTCTGGCGCCGACGCGGACTTCCAGTTGGTGGGCGGTGATCATGAGGGTCACTAGTCTATGGCGCGGGGTGCTCGCCCCCGAAGTTCACGAGCAGGGGGTCTCGGATGCGCTTCAACCCGAAGGCGCGGTTGGACACCAGCCGCACCCGCGACGTCGGCGGGTCCGGAGGGGGTGGTCTCGGCGGTGGCGGGCTTCCGTTGCCGACCGGGAAGATGGGCGCGGGCGGGATCGTGGTCGTGCTGATCCTGGTCCTCATCAGCCAGTGCACCGGTGTCGGGCCGGACCTCGGCAGCATCCTCGGCGGTGCCGGCGCCAGCACACTCGACACCACCCGCTTCACCGACAACCAGGGCGACACGGGCCGCTACGCCGGCTGCAAGACCGGGGACGACGCCAACCGGAGCGCCGACTGCGCTCTCGTCGCGGTCGAGAACTCGCTCTATGACTACTGGAGTGGCGAGCTGGGCGGGAGGTTCCAGCCGGAGAGCGGCGTCGAGACCTTCAGCGGCGGGGTGAGGACGGGAGGATGCGGCAACGCCACGACCGACGTCGGCCCCTTCTACTGCCCGACCGACCAGACGATCTACCTGGACACCTCGTTCTACCGCGACATGCTCGAGGGCCAGCTCGGCGGCAAGGACGCCCCCTTCGTGCGTGCCTACGTGATCGCCCACGAGTACGGGCACCACATCCAGAACCTGCTCGGCACGATGGGCAAGGTGCGGACCCAGCAGGGCGCGAGGAGCGACTCGGTCAAGCTGGAGCTGCAGGCCGACTGCTACGCCGGCATGTGGGCCCAGGCGGCGCAGACCACGCCCGACGAGAACGGCAACGCGCTCATCTCCGACCTCACCGAGACCGACATCACCGACGCGATCGGCGCCGCCACCACGGTGGGCGACGACTACATCCAGAACCGGATGAGCGGGGGCTCCAACCCCGAGTCCTGGACGCACGGCTCGTCGGCGCAGCGGGTCAGCTGGTTCAAGAAGGGCATGGCCTCGAACAACGACATCGAGGCGGCCTGCGACACCTTCGCCGCGGGCGCGGTCTAGGCCTACCGCTCCAAGAGGGCGCTCACGGCCTCGCTGTGGCGTTGGAGCGCCCGCAGATGTGGGGCGACCGAGGGATGACGGAACTTCGCGGCCAGCGCGCCCTCGCCGCCCGCCACCCGCGCCAGCGCCCAGTCGGCCCGGGTGAAGACCGTGAAGACTGCTGTCACCTGCGCGCCGAGCGTCGCCTGCTCGCGGGTCGCCAGGCCGTCCGGCAGCCCCAGCAGGTAGGCGTCGAGCAGCGGCTCGAACTCCTCGCGCGCCATCAACAGGTAGTAGCCGAGGTCGCCTCCGACCGGTCCGTAGCCGAGCGAGCCCCAGTCCACGGCGATCAGGTCGTCGCCGTCTCGACCGAGGAGGTTGCCCGGCACCGGGTCGCCGTGCTGCGCGACCTGCGGCAGGGCATCGAGCTCCTCGAGGAGGCGGCCGCGCCTGCGCCAGAGCGCGTCGGCGATGTCGCTGGCCGTCGTGCGCCCGAGGGTCGACCAGCCGCCACGTCGCTCGACACGAGAGAGGCGGTCGCGGAGCTGGCCGCGGGCCAGCCACCGGACGTGGGCCAGGTCGGCCCCCGCGAACCGTCCCATCGCGTGCGCGGCGAACAGCCCGCTGTTCGCGGCGTCCTCGACCCAGTCCTGGACGATCGTGAGGCCCTCGGCATCCTCCTCGACCGAGGTCGCAGGCGCCCGCATCCCGGGCGTGCCGTCGACCAGCCCGTACGCCGCGACGTCTGCCGCCCGTCGCCAGTACGCGAAGTGGCGAGGGTCGCTCAGCTCGGCGGGGTCGTAGTCGTCGGGCGCCGCCAGGCGCTTGACCGCCACGGCGCGATCGCCCCGGACCGTGCGCCAGATGCCGACGGTCGAGGTGCCGCTGCCGCCCGGCAGGGCGAGCCACCCCGGCTCGGGCTCCCACATAGGCGCGACGCTAGCCGATGTCGCGCTCGCGGAAGCGCAGCCACGCGCCGGCGACGAGGGCCGCTGCCACGACCGTGAGTCCGATCTCGGGTGCCCACCGCCACGGCTCGGCGGGCATGGGCGGCACGTGGGAGTACGGCGAGAGGCCGGTCAGCCAGGAGGGGAAGCCAGCCAACTCCCCGACGATCGTCAGCGTCAGGAAGAGCACGGGCCATGCCCAGCCGAACACCGCCCACGAGCTGCGCAGGGCGAGGAGGACCATGGCGAGCCCGATGACCACCCAGATGGCAGGCGACCACCCGACTGCGGCCGTCAGGAGGTCCCCTGGGGGCGGTCCGCCGGCGGTCGCGTACCCGATCCACAAGGTGAGCCCCGTGACGACCAGGAGCCACACGGATCCCACGACCGCCACCAGCAGGGCGGCGAGGAGCCAACGGCTTCGCGAGGTGGCGGTGGCGAGCACCGCCTCGGTGCGGCCGCCCGTCTCGTCACTGCCGGCGTGGCTGAGGACGGAGACCGCGAAGCAGCTGACGACGATGGCGACCATCGAGAGCACCGCGGCGAGCATCTGGCCACCGAGCTTGTCGATGAGCTCCTGGGCGGTGCCGGTGTCGAGCAGGTCGTCGAGGCCGGGCGCGATGAACCCGAACAGCAGGCCGAGCACCCCGACGGCGCCGGTCCATACGGCGAGCGCAGGGCCGTGGATCCGCCAGCTCAAGGCCACGACGTCGGCGAGTCTGGGGGATCCGGTCGCCGGGCCCGGCCGCGCCGTGACCAGTCCGGCGCCGAGGTCACGGCGCCCCCGAAGCAGCTGTGCGACCGCGACCATGCCGACGGCGAGCACCGGGTAGAGCAGCAGCACCCACCAGCGTGTGTCGGACCAGGCACGCACCTGGGTGTTCCATCCGAAGGGCGAGCACCAGCTCAGCCAGCTCGCGCCGCTGGCGTCCCCGGCGGCGCGGAGGAGGAAGAGGGCACCGACCACGGCGGCCGCCGCGGCCCCGCAGGTCCGGGCGCTCGCCGAGACCTGGCAGCAGACGGCGGCGATGCCGGTGGCGACGAGGCCGGTGCCGAGCCACACGCAGCCGAACGCGACCGATCCGGCCGGGTCCAGGCCACCCGCGATGTCGGCGAGGGCGATGAGGGCGCCGAGCACGACGGAGAGGGCGAACGACTCGGCGACGGCTCCCATCAGCGGGGCGTCCCGACCGATCGCCGCCCCTCCGGTCAGCTCCGCTCGACCCGACTCCTCCTCGACGCGTGTGTGGCGCCGCACCAGCACCACGAACAGGACGGCCCCGAAGACGGCGTACAGGACCGTCATCTTGGTCATGGCGAGCTCGCCGAGGCTGTGCACGTCGAGGATCGGACCGTAGAGCGCCACGATGGCGGGGCTGTCGTTGATGGCCGTGGCTGCCCGCACCCGCTCCGCCTCGGTGCCGTAGAGGCCGCCGGTCGCGGCGGCGGAGACCCAGCAGACCGCCGCCAGAGCGGCCAGCCAGACCGGGGCGATGATCCGGTCACGCCGCAGGTTCTGGCGCAGCAGCAGGTCGGTGCCTGCGCGAGGCGTCATGGTGCCGAGGTGCGGTAGGCGTCGAGGAAGAGCTCCTCGAGGCTCGGGGGCGTGCTGGTCAGCGCGGTGACGCCCGCGGCCGTCAGCTTCGCGAGGACCTCGGGGAGGGCGGTCGGCTCGACGGTGCAGCTCACCCGCGGTCCGTCGACGGCGACGTCGTGCACGCCAGCCAGCACGCTGAGATCCGGCATCGGTCCGCTGATCGTGGCGGTCACCTTGCTTCGGTGCAGGTGGCGCAGTGAGTCGAGGGTGCCCGTCTCGACGGCGCGACCCTCGCGGATGATGGTCACCCGGGTTGCGAGACGCTCCACCTCGCTGAGGATGTGGCTCGACAGGAGGACGGTGGCGCCGCTCTCGATCGCCTCGGCGACGCACTCGTTGAAGACCTGTTCCATCAAGGGGTCGAGTCCGCTGGTGGGCTCGTCGAGGATCAACAGGTCCGTGGCGGCGGCGAACGCCGCCACGAGCGCCACCTTCTGCCGGTTGCCCTTCGAGTACGCGCGGCCCTTCTTCGTCGGGTCCAGGGCGAACCGTTCGATCAGCTCGTCGCGCCGGGACGCATGTGGGTCGACGCCACGCATCCGCAGCAGCAGGTCGATCGTCTCGCCGCCGCTGAGGTTGGGCCACAGCGAGACGTCGCCGGGGACGTAGGCCAGCCGCCGGTGCAGGTCAGCTGAATCGCGCCACGGGTCGCTGCCGAAGAGCCGCACCTCTCCCCCGCTGGCCCGCACGAGACCGAGCAGGATCCGGATGGTCGTCGACTTGCCGGCGCCGTTGGGTCCGAGGAACCCGTGCACCTCTCCGGCCGTCACCGCCAGGTCGAGCCCGTCCAGGGCACGGAAGGCTCCGAACGACTTCACCAGGCCCCGCGCCTCCGCGACGAGCTCGCTCACGAGGGCGACACTAGGGCTCTGACGAGCAGTTTGGCACCTCGACGCATGCACCTGGGCAACACCGGTCACTGGCGTCACGTGACCGGACGGGCATGGGTGGCCCGGCGCTATCTCGGGTACACCCTCGGCTTCTTCGCCGCGTTCATGCTGTGGCTGCTGCTCAGCGCAGCCTCAGCCCACGCGGACGATGGCGCACGTTCGGATGACGACTCAGGCGCGGGGGTGGCAGCCTCGGCGACGCACCTCGTCCGCGATGTCACGGTGCCGGTGGTCGGCGATACGCGCGCCACGCTCCGACGCACCACCTCGACGGTGCAGACGACGGTCGCTGCCGTACCCGACGCGGGGCTGGAGCCGACCGTGGAGCCGGTGCTGAGCGCCGTCGACCGCACGAGCGACGCGGTCACAGTGGTGAGCGCGTCCGTCGTCGAGCGGCCGGCGCACGTCGGTGTCGGCTTCATTCGTGAGCCGTCGACGGCTGCCACTGAGAGGCCGACGGCGACCTCGTCCAGGCACGTGACGCACCGGGTGCCGGCTCGGTCCGCACACCACGTGGCGGCGAGCCGGACGGAGGTCGTCATGCCGCCGGTGCCCCTGCCCCGCGCCTCGTCGTCGCATGGGTCGTCCGGGATCGTCGCAGTGACGCAGTCCGCCCGCGCGATGGCGCAGGCCGCGGCCCGCTCGCAGCGCGACTCCCTGCCTCTTCCCGAGCCTCAGCGCCCGGCGATCCCCCACGATCAGGTGACCGGTGCGTCCTCCCTCTCGGTCGCATCGGATGCCGCGTTGGCATCCGACGCGCAAGCTGCTGTCGCGCCGCTTCGGTCAACCTTCATGACGCCCGGCGCCGTGTTGATCAGCGCCGCAGACCCGTTGCCCGACTGCTCTCCTGACTGACGCGCGCTGCTGTCGCAGCCAGGTCGCACTCCGCGACACACGTCAGACGAAGGGAACCAGACAGATGCGCACAACTGTGCGCCGTGGCCTGGGCGCGCTCGCGATCGCCGGAGGAATCACGTTCCTCGGCTTCGCGCTGGGCAGCTCCCCGGCTTCGGCAGATGATGGATCGACCGGACAGGGCCTCTCGGCCTCGCTGCCAGTCAGCACGTCCGGCAACCAAGTGACAGTGGTAGGAGATCAGAACACCAACAGCGGCTCGACCGACTCGGGCGCTCCCGTCAGCACACAGCAGACGTCCGACGCGACGGACACGGTGAAGGTCGCCGCTGACAGCAGCGGCGCGGCGGTCTCCGCTCCTGCCACGGTCTCGGACAACCAGGTGACGGTCGTCGGGACGGGGAACTCCAACGGCTCGGCGGGCTCGGCGGGCTCGGCGGGCTCGGCGAGTCGGCAGGATGCCACCGCCAGCGTCGGCTCCGACGGGGTCCACGTCGACGCGCCAGCCGATGCGGCGGGCAACCAGGTGACCGTGATCGGTGACCGGAACACGTCGGGCGGGTCGACCGCCGGGACCGGCGACAACGCGTCCAGCACCAGCGACAATGCTCCGGTCGTGGACGCCCAGGCACCTGTGAATGCCTCGGGCAACCAGATCACCGTGATCGGTGATGGCAACACCACCGGCGGTGCCGCGGGTCCGTCGTCGGGTGCTGGTGCTGGTGCTGGTGGTGGCGCGTCGGGTGGCGCCCTGGCTGACGTCACCGCGCCGCTGGGTGCCGACGGCAACCAGGTCACCGTGATCGGTGATGGCAACACCACCGGCGGTGCCGCGGGTCCGTCGTCGGGTGCTGGTGCTGGTGCTGGTGGTGGCGCGTCGGGTGGCGCCCTGGCTGACGTCACGGCGCCGCTGGGTGCCGACGGCAACCAGGTCACTGTGATCGGTGATGGCAACACCACAGGCGGTGCCGCGGGTCCGTCGTCGGGTGCTGGTGCTGGTGCTGGTGGTGGCGCGTCGGGTGGCGCCCTGGCTGACGTCACGGCGCCGCTGGGTGCCGACGGCAACCAGGTCACCGTGATCGGTGATGGCAACACCACCGGCGGTGCCGCGGGTCCGTCGTCGGGTGCTGGTGCAGGTTCCGTCGCTGCAGCTGGTGGCGGCGCGCCGGGTGGTGCCCTGGCTGATGTCACGGCGCCGTTGGGTGCCGACGGCAACCAGGTCACCGTGATCGGCGATGGCAACACCACCGGCGGTGCCGCGGGTCCGTCGTCGGGTGCTGGTGCAGGTTCCGTCGCTGCAGCTGGTGGCGGCGCGCCGGGTGGTGCCCTGGCTGATGTCACGGCGCCGCTGGGTGCCGACGGCAACCAGGTCACCGTGATCGGGGACGGCAACATCACGGGCGGCGCGACGGGCACGTCCTCGGGCGCCGGTGCCGGCTCTGGTGACACGTCACGGGGCGGCACTGTCGTCGACGTCGTCGCCCCTGCGGAGGCCTCGGGCAACCAGGTGACGGTGGTCGGGGACGGGAACACGACGGCGGGCGCCGGCGGACCTGTCACGGCTCCTGGTGGGAGCGCCGGTGCACCGGGTGGAGCACCGGGCGCGCCGAGCACCGGCGCTGGTGGCTCGGCGAGCGGATCGACGGGCAATGGAGAGACGAGCTCCGCAGGCGCGGGCTCACCGGGCTCGGGGGCGGCGATCGGAAACACCGGCGCCGCCGCTGCGGCGGGCACGCCCGCTGCTCTGGAGCGGGCGGCGGTGCAGCATGGCGCGGGTGCGGTGCCCCGTCGCATCGCCGCGGGTGTCTCGTCGGTGCCGGCTCCATCCGCTCCGCAGTCGGGTCCGATGGACCGGACCTCCCTGCTGACCTGGCTGCCCGTCGGCGGCGTCGGTCTGATGATGCTGGTCGCCTACCGGCGGCGTTGGTCGTCCTGAGAGGAGCGCAGCTTCGACATCTGACCCAGCGCGACGCAGCGGCCGACCGGCCGCGCGCGCCGCCCCGCCGGGGTGAAGGGCGGTGCAGCCTCGCCTGTGGCGGGGTTGGTCTCGGAGCACTGTCAGGTCACAGTCGATTGACTGTGACCTGACAGTGACCCCGCGCGATGTGGTCGTGCCCGGGCGTCCCGGCGCAGCTGGCCCGGAACACAGGATGGCCCGGACCGATCACGGTCCGGGCCACCAGGGCCTGCGTCGTCAGACGGGAGGTCAGTCGTCAGACGTTGAATCCGAGCGCACGCAGCTGCTCACGGCCGTCCGGGGTGATCTTGTCCGGGCCCCACGGCGGCATCCAGACCCAGTTGATGGCGACATCGTTGACCATGCCCTCGAGGGCCTGGTTCGTCTGGTCCTGGATCAGGTCGGTCAGCGGGCAGGCAGCCGACGTGAGCGTCATGTCGATCACGACGTCGGACGACTCGCCGATGTGGACGCCGTACACCAGCCCCAAGTCGACGACGTTGATCCCCAGCTCCGGGTCGACGACGTCCTTCATCGCCTCGGTGACATCCTCGATGGCCAGCGTCGCGCCCTCGGCGACGGTGACGGTCATGACGACGCCACCAGCGGACGCGTCGTCGTGACCGGCGTGGTCGTGACCGGCGTGATCATGACCGGCGTGATCATGACCCGCATGGTCGTGGGTGTGGTCGTGCTGAGTCATCGCTTCTCCTCGGTGCCGGACCCGGCCAGCGACTGCGCGGTGGCGTCCTTCCAGGCCATCCAGCTCAACAGGGCGCACTTGACGCGCGCGGGGAACTTGGCGACTCCCGCGAAGGCGATGCCGTCCTCGAGGACGTCCTCGTCCGGCTCCACGTTGCCCTTGCCCTGCATCAGGGTGAGGAAGTCGGCATGGATCGCCATTGCCTCGTCGACGCTCTTGCCGATCACGAGATCGGTGAGGACCGACGCGGAGGCCTGCGAGATCGAGCAGCCGACGGAGTCGTAGGAGACGTCCTCCACCACTCCGTCCCGCAGGTGGACGCGCAGCGTCACCTCGTCGCCGCAGGTGGGGTTGACGTGGTGCACCTCGGCCTCGAACGGATCGCGCAGCCCCTTGTGGTGGGGGTTCTTGTAGTGGTCCAGGATGATCTCCTGGTACATCGCGTCGAGGTCGGCTTGCGTGCTCATCACCCGTCCAAGCGGAAGTAGGAGCGCGTGTATTCCAGGGCCTCGACGAGTGCGTCGATCTCAGCGGGGGTCGTGTAGAGGTACGACGACATCCGGCTCGAGCTCTGCACACCGAACCGTGCGTGGGCCGGCTTGGCGCAGTGGTGCCCGGCTCGGATCGCCACACCCCGGGAGTCCACGACCTGGGCGATGTCGTGGGGATGCACACCCTCGACCTCGAAGGAGATCGCCCCGCCGCGCAGCGAGGCGTCAAGCGGGCCCAGCACGGTGAGCCCCTTGATCGTCTGCAGCCCCTGCAGGGCATAGCCGGTGATCGCCTGCTCGTGGGCGTGGATGGCGTCCATCCCGACATGGCCGAGGTAGGTCAGCGCGGCGCCGAGCCCGACGGCCTCGACGATGGGCGGAGTGCCGGCCTCGAACTTGTGGGGGATGCCGGCGTACGTCGACCCCTCCATCCGGACCGTCTCGATCATCTCGCCCCCGCCGAGGAATGGCGGCAGCTGCTCGAGGACCTCGCGACGGCCCCACAGGACGCCGATGCCGGTCGGGCCGACCGTCTTGTGACCGGTGAACGCCAGGAAGTCGGGCCGCTCGTCGGGCGTCATCGCGGCCAGGTCGATGCGCAGCTGCGGCGCTGCCTGGGAGGCGTCGACGACGACCAGTGCGCCGACCTCGTGGGCCCGGCGGGCGATGTCGGCGATCGGGTTGATCGTGCCGAGCATGTTCGACACCCAGGTGAGAGTGACGACCTTCGTGCGCTCGTTGATCAGCTCGTCGATGTTCGAGAGGTCGAGCTGCCCGTCGTCGGTCACACCGAACCAGCGCAGCGTCGCACCGGTCCGCTCGGTCAGGAGCTGCCACGGCACGATGTTGGAGTGGTGCTCCATCTCGGTCGTCACGACCAGGTCGCCCGCGCCGAGCGCCAGCGGGCCCCGCGCCCAGGCGAGCGTGTTCGCCACGAGGTTGAGCGCCTCGGAGGCGTTCTTGGTGAAGATGACCTCATCGCGCTCGGGGGCTCCGATGAAGCCGGCCACGACGTCGCGCGCATGCTCGAACGCCTCGGTCGACTCGGCGCCGAGGGCGTGCATCGCGCGCGCGACGTTGGCGTTGTGCCGCTCGAGGTGGTCGACCATGGTGTCGATCACGATCTGCGGCTTCTGCGAGGTGTTGGCGCTGTCGAGGTAGACCAGCGGCAGACCGTCGTGGACCGTGCGCTCGAGGATCGGGAAGTCCTTGCGGACCACCTCGAGCTCAGGCAGCAGACCGGGCAGAGACATCAGACAGCGGCCTTCAGGAACCGGTCGTAGCCGTTGGCCTCCAGCTCCTCGGCGAGCTCGGGGCCGCCGGACTCCGCGACGCGACCGCCGACGAAGACGTGGACGTGGTCCGGCGTCACATAGCGCAGGATGCGGGTGTAGTGCGTGATGAGCAGGACGCCCTTGTTCTCACGCTGGCGGAAGCCGTTGATGCCCTCGGAGACGATCTTGAGGGCGTCGATGTCGAGTCCCGAGTCCGTCTCGTCGAGGATGGCGACCTTCGGGTCGAGCAGGTCGAGCTGAGCCATCTCGTGGCGCTTCTTCTCGCCGCCGGAGAAGCCTTCGTTGACCGAGCGCTGCGAGAAGGTCGGGTCGAGGTTCATCTTCTCCAGGGCGCCGTTGACGTCCTTCACCCAGGTACGCAGCTTCGGCGCCTCGCCGTCGATAGCGGTCTTCGCGGTGCGCAGGAAGTTCGCGACCGAGACCCCGGGGACCTCGACCGGATACTGCATCGCGAGGAACAGGCCGGCTCGGGCCCGCTCGTCGACGCTCATGTCGAGGAGGTTCTCGCCGTCGAGAGTGACGGTTCCCGAGGTGATCGTGTACTTGGGGTGGCCGGCGATCGAGTAGGCGAGCGTCGACTTCCCCGATCCGTTGGGGCCCATGATCGCGTGGGTCTCGCCGTCACCGATGGTGAGCGTGACGCCCTTGAGGATCTCCTTGGGACCGTCCTCGGTCTCGACCGAGACCCTCAGGTCCTTGATCTCGAGCTTGCTCATGCTGGGGTGACTCCGTTTCAGGGGTGGTTCGGGGGTATGTCGTTCAGGTCTGGCGTCGTGCAGGTCAGAGGACCTGCGAGACGTTCTTCTCGAGCTCTGCCTCAACGGTGGCGGTGAGCCGCTCCTCGAGCTCCGGCACGTCGATCTGCCGGATCAGCTCGTTGAAGAAGCCGTGCACCACCAGCCGGCGGGCCTCGGACTCCGAGACGCCGCGCGAGCGCAGGTAGAACAGCTGCTCGTCGTCGAAGCGACCGGTGGCCGACGCGTGGCCGGCGCCTTCGATCTCGCCGGTCTCGATCTCCAGGTTCGGCACCGAGTCGGCCTGGCAGCCGTCGGTGAGCACGAGGTTGCGGTTCTCCTCGTAGGTCTCGATGCCCTCTGCGACCTTGCGGATCAGCACGTTGCCGATCCACACCGTGTGGGCGCCTTCGCCCTGCAGCGCACCCTTGTAGACGACGTGCGACTTGGTCTTCGGTGCCGTGTGGTCCACGAACAGCCGGTGCTCGATGTGCTGACCCTCGTCGGCGAAGTAGAGGCCGAGCAGCTCGGCCTGGCCGCCCGGGCCGGCGTACTCCACCGTGGTGTCGTTGCGGACCACGCTGCCGCCGAAGGTGATGTCGACGTGCTTGAACGTGGCGTCCCGACCGACGCGCACGTGACGGTGGCCGACACGGACGGCGTCGTCCGCCCAGTCGTCGATCGAGACGACCGTGAGCTGGGCGCCGTCGCCGACGATGATCTCCACGTTGTCGGCCAGCGTCGCCGAGCCGGTGAACTGGAAGACCACCGTAGCCTTCGAGAAGTTGCCGGCCCGGAGGACGACGTGCTGCGCCACGGCGGACCCGACGTCGGTGCCGCGGACCTCCACGACCACCGCGCCGTCGACGACCGTCTCCGCCGCCACCTCGACCAAGGTGCTGGTGGGGATCGCCTCGGCGGCGCGTGCCGAGATCCGGTCGGTGGGCACGAAGCCGCTGACGCCGACCAGACCGGCGACGCCGTCGGTCACCGTCACGCCGTCGTGCACGTGGCTGTGGACGTCCAGCTTGCCACCGAACGCGGCGTCCTGGTGGACGCCGCGGAGCCGGCGGAGCGGGGTGAACCGCCAGATCTCCTCGCGACCGGTGGGGACGGCGTGATCCTCGACCCGGAACGATCCCTCCGGGTGGAGATGGCTCTCCACCCTGTCGAGCTCGAGACTGTCCTTGATGCTCTCGAGGGTCGACGTCACCCCACGGCTCCTTCCATCTGCAGCTCGATGAGGCGGTTCAGCTCCAGCGCATACTCCATCGGCAGCTCCTTGGCGATCGGCTCGACGAAGCCGCGCACGATCATCGCCATCGCCTCGTCCTCGGCCATGCCACGCGACATCAGGTAGAAGAGCTGGTCGTCGGAGACCTTCGAGACCGAGGCCTCGTGACCCATGGAGACGTCGTCCTCGCGGATGTCGACGTAGGGGTAGGTGTCCGACCGGCTGATCTGGTCGACCAGGAGCGCGTCGCAGAGCACGTTGGACTTCGAGCCGTGGGCGCCCTCGTTGACCTGGATCAGCCCGCGGTACGACGTCCGGCCGCCGCCACGCGCGACGGACTTGCTCAGGATCGAGCTGGAGGTGTGCGGCGCGGCGTGCACCATCTTCGCGCCCGCGTCCTGGTGCTGGCCCTCGCCGGCGAACGCGATCGAGAGCGTCTCGCCCTTGGCGTGCTCGCCCATCAGGTAGACGGCCGGGTACTTCATCGTGACCTTGGAGCCGATGTTGCCGTCGACCCACTCCATGGTGGCGCCGGCCTCGCAGAAGGCGCGCTTGGTCACCAGGTTGTAGACGTTGTTCGACCAGTTCTGGATCGTCGTGTAGCGCACCCGGGCGTTCTTCTTGACGATGATCTCGACGACCGCGGAGTGGAGCGAGTCCGAGGAGTAGATCGGCGCCGTGCAGCCCTCGACGTAGTGCACGTAGGAGCCCTCGTCGGCGATGATCAGGGTGCGCTCGAACTGGCCCATGTTCTCGGTGTTGATCCGGAAGTAGGCCTGCAGCGGGATGTCGACGTGGACGCCCTTGGGCACGTAGATGAACGAGCCACCCGACCACACGCTCGTGTTGAGCGCGGCGAACTTGTTGTCACCAACAGGGATGACGGTGCCGAAGTACTCCTTGAAGAGGTCCTCGTGCTGCTTCAGCGCCGTGTCGGTGTCGAGGAAGAGCACGCCCTGGGCCTCGAGGTCCTCACGGATCGAGTGGTAGACGACCTCCGACTCGTACTGAGCCGCGACGCCGGCGACGAGGCGCTGCTTCTCCGCCTCGGGGATGCCGAGCTTGTCGTAGGTGTTCTTGATGTCCTCGGGAAGGTCCTCCCACGAGGCGGCCTGCTTCTCCGAGGAGCGCACGAAGTACTTGATGTTGTCGAAGTCGATCGCGCTGAGGTCGGAGCCCCACGTGGGCATCGGCTTGCGGCCGAAGAGCTTCAGGCCCTTCAGGCGCAGGTCGAGCATCCACTGCGGCTCGCTCTTCTTCCCGGAGATGTCGCGCACGATGGCCTCGTTGAGGCCGCGTTGGGCGGAGGCTCCGGCGACGTCCGGGTCGGCCCAGCCGAACTCGTAGCGACCGATGCCCTTCAGCTCCGGGTTGAGTTCTTCGATCGAGGTCATGCGGTGACCTGCTCCTTCTTCCTATCGTTGGTCGAGTGGCCCGAGCCGTGAGGCGAGGACCTGTCGAGACCAGACACCTTGGAGGCGTCCGGGATGCACGTCGTGCACACCCCGTCGCCATGGGCGATCGTCGCCAGCCGCTGAACGTGGGTGCCGAGGACGCCGCTGATCGCCGCGGTCTCGGCCTCGCACAGCTCTGGGAACTCGTGGGCGACGTGCGAGACCGGGCAGTGCTGCTGGCACAGCTGCTCCCCCATCGCGTGTCCGTTCACCACCGGCAGCTCCTTGACGCTCGCGGCGTAGCCCTCGTCGCTGAAGACCCGCGCCAGCGCCTGCGCCGGCGACAGCGTCGGGTCGGCCGCGCTGACCGACTCGAAGCCCTTCTTGATGAACGCGGCACGCCGCCGGGCGAATTCCCGCACGCCCGCCTCGCCGGCGGTCTCGGCGACGAAGCGCAGCGCGGAGACCGCGAGGTCGTCGTACTGCTGGTCGAAGCGCTCGCGCCCGTGCTCGGTGAGCGCGAAGAGCTTCGCCGGGCGGCCGCGCCCGCGATGGGCACCGGGGCGGGGCTCGCGGGGCTCGACGGCCCCCTCCTCGACGAGCTGGTCGAGGTGGCGGCGAACGGCGGCGGGGGTGAGCTCGAGCCGCTCGGCGAGGCCTGCCGCGGTCGAGGGTCCGTTGACGAGGATCGACCGGGCGACGCGCTCGCGCGTCCGCCGATCGGGAGTCTCGTCCATTTTCACAACACCAGTGTGCGCTTATTGCCGACGGCGGTTCAAGCAAGGTGACCCTTACCTGGCCTCCGCCACCCCCTGGTGGTGCGCGCAAGCGGAGGGGTTGTCCGGTCGCGCTGCCGGGCGGCTAGATTCGTCGTGAGCCGAGTCACCTCGCAGATGGAGCCATGATGCCGGGATCGTTGCTGGGAACTGTCGTTCGACGGGTGGAGGACCCCGACCTCCTCGTGGGGAGGTCGACCTTCGTCGACAACCAGCAGGAGGCCGGCCTGCTCCACGCGGTCTTCGTCCGCAGCCCCTTCGCTCATGCCCGCGTGTCCTCGGTGGACACCGACGAGGCGAGCTCGTCGGCTGGCGTCGTCGCGGTGCTCACGGCGCGCGACCTCGAGGGTCGGACCCTGCGCCCGTTCGCCGTGGCCGACAAGCGGCTGGTCCGTCCGCCGCTGGCCACCGACCGGGTGCGGTACGTCGGCGAGCCCGTCGCCCTCGTCGTCGCGGAGACCCGCGCCCAAGCGGTCGACGCCGCCGAGCTCGTCGAGGTCGACTACGACCCGCTGCCGGCGGTCGTCGACATGGAGGAGGCGCTCACCGACGGCGCGCCGTTGCAGTTCGAGGAGCTGGGCAGCAACGTCGCCGCGTCCCGCAAGGACGACGACCAGAGCGACCCATGGCCGCCCGACGCCCACGTCGTCCGGGCGCGGATCGAGAACCAGCGCGTCGCGACCGCTCCGATGGAGGGGCATGCGATCGTCGTGCGTCCCGGCGACCCCGACGGCGGCGACCATGAGCTCTCGATCTGGCTCACCACGCAGCAGCCGCACATGGCACGAGACCAGCTCGCGGACTTCGCGGGGCTTCCGGCCGAGCGCGTCCGACTCGTCGCGCCGCACGTCGGTGGGGCATTCGGCGGCAAGGCCGGGGCCACCGCCGAGCACGCCGCCGTGGTCGCGGCGGCCCAGCACCTCGACCGACCGGTGAAGTGGACCGAGACGCGCAGCGAGTCGATGCTCTCGATGCACGGACGCGGCCAGGTGCAGTACGCCGAGCTCGGTCTGACCGAGGACGGCCGCATCCTCGGCATGCGCCTGCGGCTGATCGGCGACTGCGGGGCCTACGGCGGCTTCGGCGGGACGTTCCCCCTCGGCGGCACCTACCTGATGTCCCAGGGCGTCTACGAGATCCCTCGGATCACCTACGCCGCCATCGCCGCCCTCACCAACACCGCCCCCATGGGCGCCTTCCGGGGCGCTGGTCGCCCGGAGGCGGCGGCGCTGATCGAGCGGCTCATGGACCTCGCCGCCGACGAGCTCGGCCTCGCCCCGGAGGAGATCAGGCGCCGCAACCTCATCCCGAAGGACGGCTTCCCCTACGAGACGGTGACCGGCGCGCGCTATGACATCGGCGACTTCGACCTGCCCCTGCGGGAGGCGCTCGAGATCGCCGACGTGGACACACTCCGGGCCGAGCAGGCTCGGCGACGCGAGGCCGGAGAGGTCAAGCAGCTGGGCATCGGCCTGGCGACGTACGTCGAGATCACCGGCTTCGCCGGGTCCGAGTTCGGCTCCGTGGAGGTCCATGCCGACGGCACGGCGACGGTGAGCGCAGGCACGTCGGCACACGGCCAGGGGCATGCGACCTCGTTCGCCATGATCGTCTCGGACCGTCTGGGGATCCCCCTGGAGCACATCCGGTTCGTCCAGTCCGACACCGCCCTCGTGCGCAGCGGTGGCGGCACTGGCGGCTCGCGGTCCTTGCAGCTCGGCGGCAGTGCCGTCGGACGCGCCGCCGACAAGGTGCTGGACCGGGCCCGTGAGATCGCCGCTCGTCTTCTCGAGGCCAGCGGCGCCGACATCGAGGTCGTCGACGGCGGCTTCGCCGTGCGCGGAGTGCCCGGCGCCACGCTCAACTGGGCCCGGGTGGCCGAGGAGGCCTCGGCCCAGGGCACGCCACTGGCGGACGTCGACGACTTCAAGGCCGACGCGGCCACCTTCCCCTTCGGCTGCCACGTCTCGGTCGTCGAGGTGGACACCGAGACCGGGCTGGTCACTCCGCTGCGGCACGTCGCCGTCGACGACTGCGGACGCGTCCTGAACCCCCTCCTCGTCGAGGGTCAGCAGCACGGTGGCACCCTGCAGGGGATGTCGCAGGCGCTGTGGGAGCACTTCGTCTACGACGCCGAGGGCAACCCGCTGACCGCGACGTTCGCCGACTACACCATGCCCACCGCTGCGGACGCGATCGCCTACGAGGTCTCCACCACCGAGACGCCGACGCCCATCAACCCCCTCGGCGCGAAGGGCATCGGCGAGTCGGCGACGATCGGCTCCACCCCCGCGGTCCAGAACGCCGTCGTCGACGCGCTCTCGCACCTCGGTGTGCGCCACCTCGACATGCCCTGCACGCCCGAACGGGTGTGGCGGGCCATCGCGCAGGCGCAGGCGGGCACACTGCCCGACCCGTGGCGCGAGCCGCCTGCCGCGTTCGAGACCATCCCGTCGGACTCCGAAGGAGGGTCGGTGACGGACAGCGCGGAGATCTAGGGGGTCTGTGCTGACTGCGGTCGCTCCGCTCGCGCGACCGGGGCGCGCCCCGGTGTCCGGGGCACCCGGTTCCCATCCCCGCCCAGCGGGTTCCTACACTTCCCAGGTGCCCGACGCTCCATCCCCTGCCGTCGAGGTCGACGGTCTGGTGATGCGGTATGGCGACAAGACCGCCGTCGACGGGCTCTCGCTCTCAGTCGGACGTGGCTCGATCACCGCTGTGCTCGGCCCCAACGGCGCCGGCAAGACCACCACGCTCGAGACGTGCGAGGGCTACCGCAAGCCGCAGTCCGGCCTCGTGCGCGTCCTCGGGCTCGACCCGATCGCCGACCGGCGCGAGCTGCTCCCCCGCATCGGCGTGATGCTCCAGGGCCAGGGCGCGTGGAGCGGGGTGCGAGCGATGGAGATGCTGCGCCACGTCGCCCGCCTGCACGCGAACCCGCTCGACATCTCGATGCTGGCCGACCGGCTCGGGCTGGACGAGTGCGGACGCACGCCGTACCGGCGCCTCTCCGGTGGCCAGCAGCAGCGGCTCGGCCTCGCGATGGCGCTGGTCGGGCGGCCCGAGATCGTCTTCGTCGACGAGCCGACGGCCGGGATGGACCCGGCGGCCCGGCGTACGACCTGGGAGCTCCTGCGCGAGCTGCGCGAGGACGCGGTGACCGTCGTGCTCACGACGCACTACCTCGAGGAGGCCGAGCAGCTGGCCGACCACGTGCACATCATCGACCACGGCCGGCTCGTGGCGTCGGGCTCGCCCCTCGAGCTGACGCGCGGCGGCACGGCGGCCACCATCCGGCTGGTCGTGACGCGGCCGTTCCCACCGGGAGCGCCGGACTCGCTGCGCGCAGCGCTCGGAGCCGGCACCGAGGTCACCCAGCTCGACGAGCGCAGCCTGATGGTCGCCGGTCCGGCCGACAGCACCACGCTCGCCCGTGTGTCACGGTGGTGCGAGGAGCAGGACGTCCTGCCCGAGTCGCTGACCCTCGGACGCCGCAGCCTGGAGGACGTCTTCCTCGAGATGACCGGACGGGAGCTGCAACCATGACCGCGGGCACGTTCACCCCGCTGCCCGGCAGCGCGCCGCTGCACCGCCAGGTGCTCGCTCAGGCCTCCATGGAGGCCCGACTCATGCTCCGCAACGGCGAGCAGTTGCTTCTCGCCGTGGTCATCCCGGTCATCGTGCTGATCGGCGGCGTCAAGGGCGGTCAGCACCTCAACCTCCACGAGCACCACGCGCTGGTCGACATCTTCACGCCGGGCGTCCTCGCCCTGGCGATCATGTCGACCGCCTTCACCTCGCTGGCGATCGCGACGGGCTTCGAGCGCCGGTACGGCGTCCTCAAGCGGCTCGGCGCCTCCCCGCTGCCCCGGCTCGGCCTGCTGGCGGGCAAGGTGCTGGCCCTGCTCCTGGTCGAGCTGCTGCAGCTGTTCGTGATCGGCGGGGTCGGCCAGCTGCTCGGCTGGACGCCGGAGCCGGGCGTCGTCGGCTTCCTGCTGGCCGTCGTGCTCGGGACCGCGGCGTTCGCCTCGCTCGGACTCTTCGTCGCAGGAGTCCTGCGCGCCGAGGCGACGCTCGCAGCCGCCAACCTGATCTACCTGCTGCTTCTTGCCGGCGGTGCGGTCGTGCTGCCCGCGTCGGCGTACGGCGGCTTCAGCTCCATCGCCACCTGGCTGCCCTCCGGCGCGTTGGGAGAGGCGGTCCGCACCGCCTTCCTCGACGGCGCGGTCGCGTGGCGCGACCTCGGCGTGCTCCTCGGCTGGGCCGTCGTCGGCTCGGTCCTCACCGCTAGGACGTTCACGTGGGAATGACCCAGACCGCCCCCCTCGTCGCCACCAGGCGGCTCGTCCGGCCGCTCGGGTGGGCCACGCTCGTCGCGAACATCACGCTCGTGGTCACGGGCGGGGCCGTGCGCCTGACGGGGTCCGGCCTCGGCTGCCCGACCTGGCCGCGATGCACCGACGCGTCCATGACGCCGCACGCCAACCTCAACGTGCACTCCGCCATCGAGTTCGGGAACCGCACGCTGACCTTCGTGCTCACCGCCATCGCGATCGCGACACTCGTCGCAGCCTGGCAGACCGGGCGACGCGACCTGCGCCTGCTCTCGCTCTGGATCGCTCTCGGCATCCCGGCGCAGGCGGTCATCGGTGGCATCACGGTGCTGACCGACCTCAACCCGTGGATCGTCTCGTTCCACCTGCTGTGCTCGATGGCGATCATCGGCCTGGCCGTGCTGTTCCTGTGGCGCATCGACCACGCCGGCGTGCCCGTCGCGCGCGGCCCCGTCGTGGGACTCGCCTGGGTGACGTTCGGCGCCGCCTGGCTGGTGCTCTACGCCGGGACCGTGGTCACCGGCTCCGGACCTCACGCGGGCGACGCCCACAGCCCTCGCAACGGGCTCTCGCCGCTGCAGATGTCACAGCTCCACGCCGACCTGGTCTTTCTCTTCGTCGGCCTCACCGTCGGGCTCCTCTTCGCCGCCCTGGCGCTGCGCGCGCCGGCCGCGACCGTCCAGGCAGCAGCCGTCCTCCTCGGCGTCGAGGTCGCCCAGAGTGCCATCGGCTTCGTGCAGTACTTCACGAGCCTGCCGATCGTCCTCGTCGGCTTCCACATGCTCGGCGCCGCGCTCATCTCCGCCGCCGTCACGTGGGTGCTCCTGCGGGTCCGCCAGCCTGCCTGATTGTCACGCCGGGGCGGCCCTTCCGCGCGCGGAGACCCCGCGACACGCCGGCGCACTCGGCGTGTCGCGCCAGCGGGCCGCAGCGGGCGGCCCACGTTCCCGCCGCGATGCCGATCGGTCAGCGCGAGATCAGCGGGTCCAGCGCGACGGCGACGAACAGCAGCGAGAGGTAGAGGTTGCTGCTGTGGAACAGGTGCATGGGGCGGATGACGGTGAGGTCCTCGGTGCCGCGCGAGCGGGCGAGCATCCGGTGGGCCTGGACGAGGAAGACCGCGCCGAGGACGACCGCGCAGGCGGTGTAGAAGACGCCCGTGCCGGCCACCGGCCACAGGAGGAGCGAGGTGGCGACCATGACCCAGGAGTAGATGACGATCTGGCGGCCCACCTCGCGAGCGGGCTTGACGACCGGCAGCATCGGGACATCGACGTTGGCGTAGTCCTCGCGATAGCGCAGCGCCAAGGCCCACGTGTGGGGCGGGGTCCAGAAGAACACGACGGCGAAGAGCACGACCGGCGCCCACGAGAGCGAGTCCGTCACGGCCGTCCAGCCGATGAGGGCCGGGAAGCAGCCGGCGATGCCGCCCCAGACGATGTTCTGCGTCGTCCGACGCTTGAGCAGCATCGTGTAGACGAAGACGTAGAACGCGTTCGCTGTGACCGAGAGCACAGCCGAGAGGGGGTTCACGAACGCCCACAGCACCAGCGTGGAGACGACGCCCAGGACCGTGCCGAAGACGAGCGCCGAGCGTGGCGACACGATGTGGCGGGGCAGCGCCCGGCGACGGGTGCGGCGCATCTGCTCGTCGATGTCGCGGTCGTAGACGCAGTTGAACACCGAGGCGGACCCGGCCGAGAGCGTCCCGCCCACCACGGTCGCCAGCACGAGCCCCAGAGATGGGACCCCACGTGCAGCGAAGAACATCACGGGTACCGTCGTGAGGAGGAGCAGCTCGATGACCCGTGGCTTGGTGAGGCCGACGTACGCAGCCACGACGTCCCTGACGGTCGCCCCAGCGGTTTCCTGGCGTTGGACGCGGGGAACCTGCTGGTCGACGTAGGTCACGTGGTGAGTCTAACGCCGGGCATGAGTAGGCTCGGAAATGGCCGTGGAGCCCCCGCATGATCCCGAGAGGAAGCCTGTGAACACCACCACCGAGCTGGAGTGGACCGAACTCGACAAGAAGGCGGTCGACACCGTCCGGGTGTTGGCGATGGACGCGGTCCAGAAGGTCGGCAACGGCCACCCGGGCACTGCGATGAGTCTCGCGCCTGCCGCCTACCTCCTCTTCCAGAAGGTCATGCGCCACGACCCGGCCGACCCGAGCTGGATGGCGCGCGACCGATTCGTCCTCAGCGCGGGCCACAGCTCGATCACGCTCTACATCCAGCTCTACCTCGGCGGCTTCGGCCTCGAGCTCGACGACCTCAAGAGCCTGCGCACGTGGGGCTCGAAGACGCCGGGGCACCCGGAGTTCGGCCACACCGCCGGAGTCGAGGTCACCACCGGCCCCCTCGGCCAGGGCGTCGGGAACGCCGTGGGCATGGCGATGGCCGCCCGGCGCGAGCGCGGCCTGCTCGACCCGACCGCGGGCGAGGGCGACTCGCTCTTCGACCACCACATCTACGCGATCGCCTCCGACGGCGACCTCGAGGAGGGTGTGAGCGGCGAGGCCTCGAGCATCGCGGGCACCCAGGAGCTCGGCAACCTGACCGTCATCTATGACGCCAACCGCATCTCGATCGAGGGCGACACCGACGTCGCCTTCACCGAGGACGTGGCGAAGCGCTACGAGGCGTATGGCTGGCACGTGCAGACGGTCGACTGGACCCACGACCTGACGACGTACGAGGAGGACGTGCCCGCCCTCTACGACGCGATCCGCGCCGCGGAGGCCGAGACCGGCAAGCCATCGCTCATCGTGCTGCGCACGATCATCGCCTGGCCCGCGCCCAAGGCGCAGGGCACCGGCAAGGCGCACGGCTCGGCCCTGGGCGCCGACGAGGTCGCCGCGACCAAGCGGATCCTCGGCTTCGACCCCGAGCGGACCTTCGAGGTCCCCGAGGACGTCCTCGCGCACACTCGCGGCCTGCTCGAGCGCGGGAAGGAGTGGGCCGCCGCCTGGGACAAGGAGTTCGAGGCGTGGACGGCCGCCAACCCCGACAGCGCCCAGATCCTCCACCGCATGAGGCAGCGCGCGGTGCCCGAGGGCCTCGAGGATGCTCTGCCGACCTTCGCTGCCGACGAGAAGGGCATCGCGACCCGCGCCGCGTTCGGCAAGACGCTCAACGCCGTCGCCGACCTCATGCCGGAGCTGTGGGGCGGCTCGGCCGACCTCGCCGAGTCCAACAACACCACCATCGAGGGCGCGAAGTCCTTCATCCCGAAGGAGCGCTCCACCAACCTCTGGGAGGGCGACCCGCTGCAGGGTCGCGTCCTCCACTTCGGCATCCGCGAGCACGGCATGGGCGCGATCATGAACGGGATCGCCCTGCACGGCGGCACCCGCGTCTTCGGAGGGACGTTTCTCACGTTCTCCGACTACATGCGCGGCTCGGTCCGCGTCGCCTCTCTCATGAAGGCGCCGGTCATCTACATCTGGACCCACGACTCGATCGGGCTCGGCGAGGACGGCCCGACCCACCAGCCCATCGAGCACCTGTGGGCGCTGCGCGGCATCCCGGGTCTCGACATCGTGCGTCCGGCCGACGCCAACGAGGTCGCTGCCGCGTGGCTGCAGATCCTCAAGAACTCCGACCGTCCCGCAGGCTTCATCCTGAGCCGGCAGGGCCTCCCGATCTTCCCGCGCGGCGAGCAAGGCTTCGCAACCACCGACAACGTGGCCAAGGGCGGCTACGTGCTCGTCGAGGCCGACGGCGGCCAGGCCGACGTCATCCTCATCGGCACCGGCTCAGAGGTGCAGTTGGCCGTCAAGGCCCGCGAGCAGCTGAAGGCCGACGGGATCAAGGCACGCGTGGTGTCGATGCCCTCGATCGAGTGGTTCGAGCAGCAGACCCAGGCCTACCGTGACCAGGTCCTGCCACCGACGGTGAAGGCGCGGGTCAGCGTCGAGGCCGGCATCCGCCAGGGCTGGCGCGAGTACGTCGGCGACGCCGGCCGCATGGTGAGCATCGAGCACTACGGCGCGTCGGCCGACGCAGCGCGCGTCTTCAAGGAGTTCGGCTTCACTCCGGAGGCAGTGGCGCAGGCTGCGAAGGACAGCATCGACGCCGCGGCCAAGCAGGCATAAGGGGACCCCGTAGTCGCGTTCCACCAACGATCCGAAGGAGAAACTGTGAGCACCCAGAGCGATCGTCTCAAGGCGCTGGCCGATGCCGGCGTGTCCATCTGGCTCGACGACCTGTCCCGTGACCGCATCGAGACCGGCAACCTCGCCGAGCTCGTCAAGGAGAGGTCAGTCGTCGGCGTCACGACGAACCCGACCATCTTCGCGGCCGCCATCGCCAACGGCGAGCGGTACGACGACCAGGTCCGCGCCCTCGTCGCCGACGGCGCCGACGTCGACAGGGTCATCTTCGAGCTGACCACCGAGGACGTGCGCAACGCCTGCGACATCCTGGCGCCGGTCGCCGAGTCCACCAAGGACGACGGCCGGGTCTCGATCGAGGTCGAGCCCACGCTGGCCAACGAGACCCAGGCGACCATCGACAGCGCGAAGGCGCTGTGGGCCGCGGTCGGTCGTCCGAACGCCCTCATCAAGATCCCGGCGACCCTCGAGGGTCTGCCGGCGATCACCGCCGCGATCGCCGAGGGCATCAGCGTCAACGTCACGCTGATCTTCTCCGTCGAGCGTCACCGCGCCGTCATGGACGCCTACCTCGCCGGGCTCGAGAAGGCCAAGGAGGCCGGCATCGACCTGTCCACCATCCGCTCGGTGGCCTCGTTCTTCGTGAGCCGCGTGGACACGGAGGTGGACGCGCGCCTGGAGAAGATCGGCAGCGACGAGGCCCTCGCGTTGCGGGGGAAGGCGGCGGTCGCCAACGCCCGGCTGGCGTACGCCGCCTTCAAGGAGGTCTTCTCCTCCGACCGCTGGGAGGCTCTGGCACAGGCTGGGGCGAACCCGCAGCGTCCGCTCTGGGCGTCGACCGGCGTGAAGAACCCGGCCTACCCCGACACGCTCTACGTCACCGACCTCGTCGTCGCGGACACCGTGAACACGATGCCCGAGAAGACGCTCGAGGCCTTCGCGGACCACGGCGAGGTGCACGGCGACCAGGTGACCGGCAAGAGCGCCGAGGCCCAGGAGGTCTTCGACCGCCTGTCCGCGGCCGGCATCGACATCGACGACGTGTTCCTGACGCTCGAGACCGAGGGAGTCGACAAGTTCAAGGCCTCGTGGGTCGAGCTCCAGGACACCGTGAAGGGGCAGATGGCGCAGGCGGCCGACGCGTGAGCTCCGAGGTCACCGACGGGCCTGTCGATCCGACGACGACCCCGGCGTGGCAGCGGCTGGCCGCGTTGGCTGAGGGCTTCGCCCCCGACCTGCGCGGCTGGTTCGCGCGCGATCCCGACCGCGCCCGCCGGCTGACCTTCGACGCGGCGGACCTCCACGTCGACCTGTCCAAGAGCCTCCTCGACGACGAGGTCCTGGCCGCGCTCCTGAGCCTGGCGGACGAGGTCGGTCTCGCGCAGCGTCGCGAGGCGATGTTCCGCGGCGATCACGTGAACGTGACCGAGGACCGTGCCGTCCTGCACACCGCCCTGCGGCTGCCGGCCGACGCCTCGTCCGAGGAGCGGCCCAGCGTCGACGGCACCGACGTGGTCCCCGAGGTGCACGAGGTGCTCCACCGGGTCTACGACTTCGCCGACCGGGTCCGCTCGGGTGCGTGGAAGGGCGTCACGGGCCAGCGGATCCGCACGGTGGTCAACATCGGCATCGGTGGCTCCGACCTGGGTCCGGTGATGGCCTACGAGGCCCTGACGGCCTACCACCATCCTGAGATCGAGTGCCGGTTCATCAGCAACATCGACCCGACCGACGCGGCGACCAAGCTGGCGGGGCTCGATGCGGAGACCACCCTCTTCATCGTCTCGAGCAAGACGTTCGGCACCCTGGAGACGCTCACCAACGCGCGACTGTGCAAGTCGTGGCTGCTCGAGCAGCTCGGCCTCGGCGTCGACGAGAAGCAGGCGATCGAGAAGCACTTCGTCGCCGTCTCGACGGCCCTGGAGAAGGTCGCGGCCTTCGGCATCGACCCGGCGAACGCGTTCGGGTTCTGGGACTGGGTCGGCGGCCGCTACTCCGTCGACTCCGCCATCGGGACCTCCCTGGTCGTCGCTGTCGGTCCCGAGCGGTTCGGCGAGCTCCTGGCCGGCATGCACGCGATGGACCGGCACTTCCGCACCACCGAGACCGCGTCCAACGTGCCGGCGCTGATGGGCCTGCTCAACGTCTGGTACACCGACTTCCTGGACGCCGAGACGCACGCGGTGCTGCCGTACTCCCAGCTGCTGCACCGCTTCCCGGCCTACCTGCAGCAGCTGACGATGGAGTCGAACGGCAAGAGCGTGCGCTGGGACGGCACGCCGGTGACGACCCAGACCGGCGAGGTCTTCTGGGGTGAGCCGGGCACGAACGGCCAGCATGCGTTCTACCAGCTCATCCACCAGGGCACTCGCCTGATCCCGGCCGACTTCATCGCCTTCGCCAACCCGGCGTTCCCGCTGCGCGACGTCCACGACGGACAGAGCGTCGACGTGCACGAGCTCCTCCTGGCGAACTTCCTCGCCCAGACCCAGGCGCTTGCCTTCGGCAAGACGGCCGACGAGGTGCGGGCCGAAGGGGACCCGGCGCGGCCAGCACCTGAGGCGGTCGTCCAGGCTCGGGTCTTCCCGGGGAACCGGCCGACGGCCTCGATCATGGCCAGCGATCTGACGCCGTCGGTCCTGGGTCAGCTGATCGCCCTCTACGAGCACATCACCTTCACCCAGGGCGTCGTGTGGGGCATCGACAGCTTCGACCAGTGGGGCGTCGAGCTGGGCAAGCAGCTGGCGCTCCAGATCAGCCCGGCGCTGAGCACCCCGCAGTCCGGAGACGCCGACCCGGCGGCCGAGCAGGACGCCTCGACCCGCGGGCTCATCGACTACTACCGCGCTCATCGGCGGTGACCGCTCACGTGGCGACGAACCCGCTGAGGGACCCCCGCGACCGCCGGCTCCCCCGCATCGCCGGCCCTTGCGGTCTGGTGCTCTTCGGGGTCACCGGCGACCTGTCCCGCAAGAAGGTCATGCCGGCCATCTACGACCTGGCCAACCGCGGTCTGCTGCCGCCCGGGTTCGCCCTGACGGGGTTCGCGCGCCGCGACTGGGCCGACCAGGACTTCGCGCAGGTGGTCCACGACTCCGTCAAGGAGCACGCCCGCACGGAGTTCCGTGAGGAGGTGTGGAGGCAGCTGGCCGAGGGCTTCCGGTTCGTGCCGGGCGACTTCGACGACGACGTCGCGTTCGAGAAGCTGCGCCGCACCATCGAGGAGCTGGACGCCGTCCGCGGCACCGGAGGCAACCACGCGTTCTACCTGGCGATCCCGCCGAGGTTCTTCGGCGACGCGGTGGGACAGCTCAAGGAGCACGGCCTGGCCGACCCGTCGGGCGACTCCTGGCGCCGGGTCGTCGTCGAGAAGCCGTTCGGGCACGACCTGGAGTCCGCACGCGAGCTCAACCGCCTGCTCGACAGCGCCTTCCCCGACGGCTCGGTCTTCCGCATCGACCACTATCTCGGCAAGGAGACCGTCCAGAACATCCTGGCGTTCCGGTTCGCCAACACGATGTTCGAGCCGATCTGGAACAACAACTACGTCGACCATGTGCAGATCACGATGGCCGAGGACGTCGGCATCGGAGGCCGGGCCGGCTACTACGACGGCATCGGGGCCGCTCGTGACGTCATCCAGAACCATCTGCTGCAGCTGATGGCCCTCGTCGCCATGGAGGAGCCGACGTCGTTCGAGGCCGCCTCCCTGCGGATCGAGAAGCAGAAGGTGCTGTCGTCGGTCGTCCTGCCCCGCGACCTGTCCCGCCACACCGCCCGCGGTCAGTACGCCGCCGGCTGGGCCGGCGGAGAGAAGGTGGTCGGCTTCCGCCAGGAGGAGGGCATCGCGCCTCGCTCGACGACGGAGACGTATGCCGCCGTCAAGCTCGGGATCGACACCAGACGCTGGGCCGGCGTGCCTTTCTACCTGCGGACCGGCAAGCGGCTCGGGCGGCGTGTGACCGAGGTCGCGATCGTCTTCAAGCGCGCTCCACACCTGCCGTTCGGGGCCTCGTCGACCGAGGAGCTCACCCAGAACGCCCTCGTCATCCGGATCCAGCCCGATGAGGGCATCACGACGCGGTTCGGGTCGAAGGTGCCCGGCACCGCGATGGAGATCCGCGACGTCAACATGGACTTCGCCTACGGGGGCTCGTTCACCGAGTCGTCGCCGGAGGCCTACGAGCGACTCATCCTCGACATGCTCCTCGGCGACCCGCCGCTGTTCCCGCGGCACGAGGAGGTCGAGCTGTCCTGGACGATCCTCGACCCCGTCCTCGACCACTGGGCCGAGCAGGACAAGGCGGGGCGAGGCCCGGAGGAGTACGCCTCGGGCGGGTGGGGACCGGCCATGGCCGACGAGATGCTCGCGCGCGACGGCCGCACGTGGAGGCGACCATGATCTCGATCGAGAACACCAATGCGGCAGGCATCGCCGCCGCGCTCGTGCGCGCCCGCCGGCACGCCGGGTCCCCGGCGATGGGCATGGTCCTCACGCTGGTCATCGTCGTCGAGGAGGAGTACGCCGACGCCGCACTCGACCAGACCCGCCAGGCCTCCCGGGAGCATCCGGCACGTGTGCTCGCGGTCGTGCTGGGCGACAAGCGCGGTCGTGGCTCGGTCAGTGCTGCGGTGGCGATCGGTGACGGCTGGGGCGGGGAGACGGCCCTCATCAAGCTCACCGGCGAGGTCGCCAAGCACCCCGAGTCCGTCGTTCTTCCGCTCCTGCTGCCTGACTCCCCCGTCGTCGTGTGGTGGCCCCACGACGCGCCCACCGACCCCGCGTCCGACCCGCTCGGCCGCCTGGCGCAGCGCCGGATCACCGACAGCGCCTCCGTGGGACGCAACCGTCACCGCGTCCTCGCTGGTCTGTGTGCCGCACACGCCCCCGGCGACAGCGACCTCGCGTGGACGCGGCTCACCCCCTGGCGGGCTCTGCTCGCCGCAGCGCTGGACCAGCATCCGCTCAAGGTCAGCGCCGCGAGCGTCTCGGCCTCGAAGGGCAACCCCAGCGCGGACCTCATGGCCGCATGGCTCGAGGACCGGCTGCGCGTGCCCGTGGAGCGCCACGCGTCGGACGGTCCGGGGATCACCCAGGTCGAGCTGGAGACGAAGGACGGCCCGATCCGCATCTCCCGCCCGGACGGGCGACTGGCGACCTTCACCACCCCCGGCCGCCCGGACCGACCGATTGCGCTGAAGCGCCGTGAGGTTCCCGAGCTCCTCGCCGAGGAGCTGCGCCGGCTCGACGAGGACGACGTCTACGCCGCCACGGCTCGTCGGCTCGCAGACCCCCGCTCGACCAGGAAGAAGGCACGATGACTCAGGACGACGCCCGTGTCGAGGTCCACGAGGACCCTGCCGCTCTCTCGACCGCCGTGGCTGGCGAGCTCCTCAGCAGGGTCGCCGACCTGCAGGCGGCCGGCGAGGTCCCCCACATCGTGCTGACCGGCGGCACGATCGCCGACAGCATCCATCACGAGGTCGCCCGGCTCTCCCCGGAGTCCGGCGTCGACTGGGGCGCCGTCGAGGTCTGGTTCGGCGACGAGCGGTTCGTTGCTCCCGACTCCGGGGAGCGGAACGCCGGTCAGGCGCGCGCCGCCTTCCTCGACGCGGTCGGCGTGCCGACGCACCGCGTCCACGAGATGCCCTCGACGGCGACGGCGGGCGACGTCGACGAGGCCGCCGGGCAGTATGAGGCCGAGCTCATCGAGCGCGGCCCGGCGGTCTTCGACATCCTCATGCTGGGCATCGGCCCCGACGGGCACGTCGCGTCGCTGTTCCCCGGATTCACGCAGCTCGAGGTCACCGACCGCACCACCGTCGGCGTGACCGGCTCCCCCAAGCCGCCGCCGGACCGGGTCAGCCTCACACTCCCGCGTCTCAACAAGGCGGCCTCGGTCTGGTTCCTGGCGTCGGGCGACAGCAAGGCAGACGCCGTCGCCGGTGCACTCGGGGGTCGTGACGTGCGCGACATCCCTGCCGCAGGGGTGACTGGACGCGACGAGACGATCTGGTTCCTCGACCGCGAGAGCGCCTCGAAGCTCTAGACGCCGAGCGCTCGCAGATGACCGCCCTGCTGCGGTTGTCTGCGTCTGCTCGTCAATGACGCAGCGATCATCTGCGACCGCTGGGCGTGCGTCTCAGAAGATGATGTCGCCCGACTTGCGGCGTGAGCGCAGCAGCTGGATCGCCTCGTCGAGGATGACCTCGGCCTCAGCGTCGGAGCGACGCTCCTTCACGTAGGCCAGGTGCGTCTTGTAGGGCTCGATCTTCGGCGCCGGGGGCGGGTTGTCGGAGTCGAGGCTCGCCGGCAGCCCACACTTCGGGCAGTCCCACGAGTCCGGTGCCGTCGCCTCGACAGCGAACGTCACCACCGACCGGTGCTCGTGCGCGCAGAAGTAGGTGACCACCTTGCGTGGTGCGGCGTCGCCGCGCTCGGCCTCACCCATCGGACCGGCACCGACCCGGCTTCCCCGGATCGCGTTGCCTCCACCAGCCACGTCTTCGTCCCCTTCAGATCTTCTCAGTAGGCCTTGAGCAGGCCGAGCGCAATGACACAGGCGAACCAGATGGCGCCGATGCCGACAGTCAGCCTGTCCAGGTTCCGCTCGGCGACGGAGGACCCTCCGAGCGAGCTGGAGACGCCTCCGCCGAACATGTCGGAGAGACCCCCGCCCCGGCCCTTGTGAAGAAGGACCAGCAGGATCATCAGCGCGCTCGCGATGATGAGGATGATGGTGAACACCAGTTCCAGCACGAGAGGGATCCTACGTCACGAGGCGTGATGCTCAGAGCATCGGCATGGCGTAGAACCGACAGATCGCCGAGAACTCCTCGACCTGCAGGCTCGCACCACCCACGAGAGCGCCGTCGACATCCGGTTGGGCCATGATCGCGGCCACGTTGCCGGCCTTCACAGAGCCGCCGTACTGGATGCGGACGGCGTCGGCCGCCTCGTCGCCGTACGTCTCCCGGATCTGCGTGCGGATCGCCGCGCACACCTCCTGGGCGTCCTCGGGGGTGGCGACCTCGCCGGTGCCGATCGCCCACACCGGCTCGTAGGCGATCACCAGCCCGCCGACCTGCTCGGCCGACAGCCCGGCGAGCGATCCGACGACCTGGGTCGTGCAGTACGGCACGTGCGTGCCGGCCTGGCGGATCTCGAGGCCCTCGCCGACGCAGACGATCGGCGTGATGCCGGCCGCTAGCGCCCTCTTCGCCTTCTGGGCGACGAGCTCGTCGGTCTCGGCGTGGTACTGACGGCGCTCGCTGTGCCCCACGACGACGTAGGAGCAGCCCAGCTTGCTGAGCATCCCCGCCGAGATCTCGCCGGTGTAGGCGCCCGACTCGTGGACCGAGACGTCCTGGGCACCGTACCCGATCGAGAGGCGGTCACCGTCGACGAGCGTCTGCACCGACCGGATGTCGGTGAACGGCGGCAGCACGACGACCTCAGCCTGCGCGTAGTCGTGCCGCTTGTCCGACAGCGTCCACGCCAGCTTCTGGACCAGCACCACCGCTTCCTGGTGGTTGAGGTTCATCTTCCAGTTCCCCGCCATCAGCGGGGTGCGACTCGTGCCCATGCTCAGCTCTCCAGGACCGTGATGCCGGGCAGCTCCTTGCCCTCCAGATACTCGAGGCTGGCGCCGCCGCCGGTCGAGATGTGACCGAACGCGTCCTCGTTGAAGCCGAGTGCACGGACGGCAGCGGCGGAGTCTCCACCGCCGACGACAGAGAGCCCGGCGACCTCCGTCAGTGCCTGAGCGACGGCGCGCGTGCCCTCCGCGAAGGCCGGCTGCTCGAAGACGCCCATCGGACCGTTCCAGAACACCGTCCTGGCAGGGCGGACAGCGTCGGCGAAGGTGACGCCCGACTCCGGCCCGATGTCGAGCCCGAGGGCGTCGGCCGGGATCTGCGTCGCGGCGACGACCCGCGCCGAGCCCTCGTCGCCGAAGCTGTCGGCCACGACGATGTCGGTCGGCAACAGGATCTCGACGCCGGACCTCTCGGCCCGGTCGAGGTAGCCGAGGACCGTGTCGATCTGGTCCTCCTCGAGGAGGCTCTTGCCCACTTCATGCCCCTGAGCCTTGAGGAACGTGAAGACCATGCCGCCTCCGATGAGCAGCTTGTCGGCCTTGCCCAGCAGGTTGTCGATGACGCCCAGCTTGTCCGACACCTTCGAGCCGCCGAGCACGACCACATAGGGCCGCTCGGGCGTGTCGGTCAGGCGCCGCAGCACGTCGATCTCGGCGGCCACCAGTCCGCCCATGGCGTGCGGCAGACGCTCGGCGACGTCGTAGACCGACGCCTGCTTGCGGTGCACCACGCCGAAGCCGTCGGAGACGAAGGCGTCGGCAAGGGCGGCGAGCTCGTCGGCGAAGGCACCGCGGACGGCGTCGTCCTTGGAGGTCTCGCCCGCGTTGAAGCGAACGTTCTCCAGTAGCGCCACCTGGCCGTCGGCCAGCTGGTCGACCGTGGTGCGTGCCGACTCGCCCACCGTGTCCGTCGCGAACGCGACCGGTGAGCCCAGCAGCTCGCCGAGCCGCGCGGCGACGGGCGCGAGCGAGTACGCCGCGTCGGGCGCGCCGTCCGGGCGCCCGAGATGCGCCGTCACGATCACGCGTGCGCCGGCCTCGGACAGGGCCCGGATCGTCGGCAGCGAGGCGCGGATGCGCCCGTCGTCGGTGATCTCACGCTTGCCCGCGGCGCCGTCCTTGAGCGGGACGTTGAGGTCGGAGCGCACGAGGACACGCTTGCCCGCGACGCTCTTCAGGAACTCCGGGTCGAGCCCGTCGAGGCTGTTCAACTCCGCGGCCGGCCTCAGAGCGTCTTGCCGACGTAGTCGATCAGGTCGGCAAGACGGTTGGAGTAGCCCCACTCGTTGTCGTACCACCCGGCGACCTTGACCTGGTTGCCGATGACCTTGGTGAGCGGCGCGTCGAAGATGCAGGAGGCCGAGTCGGTCACGATGTCGGAGGAGACGATCGGGTCCGTGGAGTAGCGCAGGATGCGGCCGTCCGCGGCGGCCTTGACGATCTCGTTGATCTCGTCGACGGAGGTCTCGCGCGAGGCCTCGAACGACAGGTCGGTGAGCGAGCCGGTCGGGGTCGGGACCCGCAGCGCGTAGCCGTCGAGCTTGCCCTTGAGGTCGGGCAGGACCAGGCCGATCGCCTTCGCGGCGCCGGTCGAGGTCGGCACGATGTTGAGCGCCGCCGCACGGGCACGGCGCAGGTCCTTGTGGATGTTGTCCTGCAGGTTCTGGTCGGCCGTGTAGGCGTGGACGGTCGTCATCAGGCCCTTGACGATGCCGATGCCGTCGTTGAGAGCCTTCGCCATCGGCGCGAGGCAGTTGGTCGTGCAGGAGGCGTTGGAGATCACCGTGTGCTGCTCGGGGTCGTAGATCCCCTCGTTGACGCCCATCACGATCGTGGCGTCCTCGTTGCTCGCCGGCGCCGAGATGATGACCTTCTTCGCGCCGCCCCCGTCGACGTGCGCACGCGCCTTGGTGGCGTCGGTGAAGAAGCCGGTGGACTCGACGACGACGTCGACGCCGAGGTCCGCCCACTTCAGGGCGGACGGGTCGCGCTCCTCGAACGCCTTGATCTCCTTGCCGCCCACGATGATCGCGTCGTCGGTCGAGGAGACGGTGGCGTCGAGGCGGCCGAGGATCGAGTCGAACGTCAGCAGGTGAGCGAGCGTCGCGTTGTTGGTGAGGTCGTTGATCCCGACGATCTCGATGTCGAGACCCGAGGCGCGCACGGCGCGGAAGAAGTTGCGGCCGATGCGGCCGAATCCGTTGATGCCTACCCGAACGGTCACTGCTACTCCTGGAGTCTGAGGCGCGTTTAGTCACGCCATCGAAAGGACGGCCACGACCCTACCCACTACCAGCTGGTAGACCGACCGCGGTCTCGCAGTTTTGGATTTGCGCCTCCGCTGCGGAGCTCAGTCGTCCACCAGCATGTCGGGCGTCAGGACCGCCTCGGTGTCGGGGATGCCGAGCTCCTCGGCGCGCTTGTCGGCCATCGCGAGGAGGCGGCGGATCCGGCCGGCGATGGCGTCCTTGGTGAGCGCCGGGTCGTGCAGCTGGCCGAGCTCCTCCAGCGACGCCTGCTTGTGCTCGAGGCGCAGGCTGCCGGCCTGGCGCAGGTGGTCGGGGATCTCGTCGCCGAGGATCTCCAGCGCCCGCTCGACGCGGGCGCCGGCCGCCACGGCCGCGCGGGCTGACCGGCGCAGGTTGGCGTCGTCGAAGTTGGCCAGCCGGTTCGCCGTCGCCCTCACCTCGCGGCGCATCCGGCGCTCCTCCCAGGCCATGAGCGACTCGTGCGCTCCCAGACGCGTGAGCAGCTGCCCGATGGCGTCGCCGTCGCGGATGACGACGCGGTCGACGCCGCGAACCTCACGCGCCTTGGAACCGATGCCGAGCCGGCGCGCAACGCCGACGAGGGCGAGCGCAGCCTCGGAGCCCGGGCAGGTGACCTCCAGGGAGGACGAGCGACCCGGCTCGGTCAAGGAGCCGTGGGCGAGGAACGCGCCACGCCAGGCGGCGACGGCGTCACACGCCGCGCCGGCGACGACCGCGGGCGGCAGCCCGCGCACCGGCCGGCCACGCTGGTCGAGGAGACCGGTCTGACGGGCCAGCGCCTCTCCTTCGCGGGTGACGCGGACGATGTAGCGGCTGCCCTTGCGGATGCCGTTCGCCTGCACGATCGTCACCTCGGCCTGATGGCCGTAGACATCCGCGATGTCGCGCCGGAGCCGTCGAGCGGCCGCGCCGGTGTCGAGCTCGGCTTCGACGACGATGCGTCCGTTGACGATGTGCAGGCCGCCCGCGAAGCGCAGCGTGGAGGCCACCTCGGCCTTGCGGCAACAGGTCTTCGTGATCTGCGTGGCCGAGAGCTCCGCCTTGACCTGTCCCGTCATCGCCATGGCTGCGATCCTTTCACGTGCGTCAACAACTCCTCGCAGCTTCGGCGAAGGTCGATCAGGGTCTTCCGAGCGCCGTGTGAGGGCCTTCAGCCGGACATGATCGCCGCATACGCCGCGGCGAGCTTGACCGGGTCATGTCGAGGGGTGCCGTCCCCGAGACTCACGTCACCCAGCACGAGCCGGGCACCGCAGGCCTCGACCGCCTCCTCCAGCTCGGCGAGCCCGTCGGCCACCGACGACGCGTCGGCGAGGACGGTGTCGACGGTGAGGGCCGGGGCGTGCTCGAGGAGCACCGCGAGATGGTCGGCCGGGCCGAACCCCCGTGTCTCACCGGGCTGCTCCGCGAGGTTGAGCACGACGACGACGCGGGCGTCGGTCGCCGCGAGCGCGTCGCGCAGCGCGGGCACCATCAGATGCGGGATGACGGAGGTGAACCAGGACCCCGGTCCGAGGAAGACCCAGTCGGCGCCGGCGATGGCGTCGAGGGCAGCCGGCGCCGCCGGAGGATCGTCGGGAACGAGTGCGATCGAGTCGATGACGCCGTCGGTGGTGGCGACCTCGACCTGCCCGCGGACGGCGAGCAGGGCGTCGGTGTCTCCCGGCACGAGCCCGCGCACCTGCGCGGTGATGTCCATCGGGGTGAGGGCCATCGGCAGCACACGGCCCTTGGCGCCGAGCAGCCGTCCGACCCAGTCGAGCGCGGTCACGTGGTCGCCGAGCAGCTCCCACAGCCCGACGATGAGGAGGTTGCCGAGGTTGTGGCCGTTCATCTCGCCGTCGCCGGCGAACCGGTGCTGGAGCACCTCGGCCCATGTGGTCCCCCAGTCGTCGGATCCGCACAGGGCAGCGAGCGCCATCCGCAGATCGCCCGGCGGAAGGACGTCGAACTCCCGGCGCAGGCGACCCGACGAGCCGCCGTTGTCGGCCACGGTCACCACGGCCGTGAGCTCGTCGACCGTGAGGTCGTCGACGAGGGCCCGGAGCGCGGACAGTGAGGCGTGCAGGCCGTGGCCGCCGCCGAAGGCGACGACGGCCTGGGCGCGGTCGTGCGATGAGCCGGGTGCCGCGTCTGTCATTCGCGCCCCAGGTCGCGGTGGAGGGCCTGGGCGACGAGCCCTCGGTCTTGCAGTCGCCGAGCGATCTCCTCGGCCATGGCGACGCTGCGGTGCTTGCCTCCCGTGCAGCCGAGCGCGACGCGCATGAACCGCTTGCCCTCGCGCAGGTAGCCCTCCGCCACGCCGGCGAGGACGGGCACGTAGCCGTCGAGGAACTCGCGGGCGCCGGGCCGGCTGTAGACGTACGCCGCCACCTGCGGGTTGTCGCGCCCGTTGCCGGGACGCAGCTCGGGCACCCAGTGGGGGTTGGGCAGGAAGCGCATGTCCGCGACGAAGTCGGCGTCGATCGGGATCCCGTACTTGAAGCCGAAGCTGATGACGGTCACCCGCAGGCGGGTCGTGTCGGGCGTCCCGAACGCGTCGGCGATCCGGTCGGTGAGCTGGTGGACGTTGAGGTTCGAGGTGTCGATCACCAGGTCGGCGAGCGAGCGCAGGTCGGCGAGCACGATCCGCTCGCGTTGGAGGCCGTCGAGCAGCCGGCCCGACCCCTGCAGCGGGTGCGGCCGGCGTGCGGCCTCCTGGCGGCGCACGAGGACCTCGTCGGTCGCATCCAGAAAGACGAGTGTCGCCTTGCGGCCGGTGCCCTCGTGGACGAGCGCACGACCGATCTCGTCGAAGAACGAGCCCGACCGCACGTCGACGACGACCGCGATCGGCTGCTGGCGGCCACGACTGTCGTCGACCAGGCGGACGACATCGGGCAGGAGGGAGGGCGGCAGGTTGTCGATGACGAAGAAGCCGAGGTCCTCCAGCTCCTTCGCGGCGGTGCTCCGACCGGCACCGGTCATGCCGGTGACCACGACGAGCTCGCCGGTGGCCTCCTCGGCGGGCTGCTCGGCCACGGGTTCGCTCACTCAGGTCTCCTCGACTTCACCGGTCGCCGTGTTCACGGCGATGCCGGCGCCATTCTTGTCGACCGCAGACTTGATCGACGCGGCGGTGGCCGGACCGATGCCCGGCACCGCGCCGATCTCCTCGACGGTCGCGGCGCGCAGCTTGCGGAGGGACCCGAAGTGCTTGAGCAGCGTCCTGCGACGTACTTCCCCGAGGCCCGGCACGTCGTCGAGCATGCTCTCGACCATCGACTTCGACCGTCGCGAGCGATGGTGGCTGATGGCGAAGCGGTGCGCCTCGTCGCGCACCCGCTGCAGCAGGTAGAGGCCCTCCGAGGAGCGGGGCAGGATGACCGGGTCGGCTTGCCCGGGGAGCCAGACCTCCTCCAGCCGCTTGGCGAGGCCGCAGACGGGCACATCGTCGATCCCGAGCTCGTCGAGGGCGCGCACGGCGGCCGCCACCTGGGGCGCGCCGCCGTCGACGACGACCAGGCCGGGTGCGTAGGCGAACTTGCGGGGCCGCCCTGTCTCGGGGTCGACGAGCATCGGGCCGTGGGCGCCGTCGATCTCCGTCGACGGCACGGACGTCGCCTGCTCGTCGAGAAGGCGCCTGAAGCGCCGGGTGATGACCTCGTGCATGGCCCGGACGTCGTCGGAGCCCTCCTGGCCGCGGATCACGAACCGGCGATACTCCGACTTGCGCGCGAGGCCGTCCTCGAAGACCACCATCGAGGCGACGATCTCCGAGCCCTGCAGGTGCGAGATGTCGTAGCACTCGATCCGCAAGGGCGCCTCAGGGAGCTCGAGGGAGTCGCGCAGCTCCTCGAGCGCCTGGTTGCGGGTGGTGAGGTCGGAGGCTCGCCTGGTCTTGTGCAGCGCCAGCGTCTGGCCGGCGTTGCGGGCGACCGTCTCCAGCAGCGTCCGCTTGTCGCCCCGCTGCGGCACGCGCACCTGGACGCGGCTGCCCCGCAGGTCGGAGAGGAGGTCCTCCGCGACCTCGGGCTCGGGCGGCAGGGCGGGGACCAGGACCTCGCGCGGAATGGACTCCGGGTCCCCCGCGTAGAGCTGGAGCAGGAAGTCCTCGACCAGCTTGTCGGTCTCCCCTTCGTCGACCCGGTCCGCGACCCACCCACGCTGACCGCGGATGCGCCCGCCCCTGACGTGGAAGACCTGGACCGCCACCTCGAGCGGGTCCTCCGCGAGAGCGATCACGTCGGCGTCGGCACCGTCGCCGAGCACGACGGCCTGCTTCTCCAGGGCACGTTGCAGCGCGCCGAGGTCGTCTCGCAGGCGCGCGGCCCGCTCGAACTCGAGGGCCTCGCTGGCGGCATACATCTCCTTCTCGATCCGGCGCACGAACCCTGCCGTGTGGCCGCCCATGAAGTCGCAGAAGTCCTCGACGATCGCGCGGTGGTCCTCGGGGCTGATGTTGCCCACACACGGCGCACTGCACTTCTCGATGTAGCCCAGGAGGCAGGGCCGGCCGACCTGCTGGCTGCGCTTGAAGACGCCGTTGCTGCACGACCGCATCGGGAAGACGCGCAGGAGGACGTCGACGGTCTCTCGGATCGCCCACGCGTGGCTGTAGGGCCCGAAGTAGCGCGTGCCCTTGCGCTTGGCGCCGCGTCCGACCATCACGCGCGGGAAGTCCTCGGAGACGGTGACGGCGAGCCACGGGTAGGACTTGTCGTCGCGATACTTCACATTGAACCGCGGGTCGAACTCCTTGATCCAGGAGTACTCCAGCTGGAGCGCCTCGACCTCGGTGTTCACCACGGTCCACTCGACGCTCGCGGCGGTCGTCACCATGGTCGCCGTGCGCGGATGAAGGCTCGCGAGGGGCTGGAAGTAGTTCGACAGCCGCGCGCGCAGGTTGATGGCCTTGCCGACGTAGATGACCCGGCCCTTCGGGTCCCGGAACCGGTAGACGCCGGGCTGCGTCGGGATGTCGCCGGGCCGGGGTCGGTAGGTCCTCGGGTCGGGCACGAACCAACCCTACGGCGGCGCTCCGACAGCCCGGCGAGGACCACCACCTGCCCCGAAGAGGCGATGGCGACGCCTCGTGTCAGACGTGCGTCATTACTGCAGTAAGTTACTGTTATTAATGTGAAGCGGGATCCCTACGGCAACTTCCTGACGACGAGCGACAACGCCGCGGCGGCATACCGTCGTGGCCTGTGCGACGTGCTCCGCCTGCGGGCGGGGGCCATCGACCACCTGGCGGAGTCCATCGCCCACGATCCGACCTTCGCGCTCGGCCATGCGGCCCTCGCGCTGCTCGGCCACGAGATGTGCGCGCCCATCGACGTCCCGGCCCGCATGGAGGCCGCCGCCCTGCACGCCCATCGGGCGAGTGACCGCGAGCGCAGCCACGTCCACGCCGTCGGCGCCCACCTAACGGGAGACTCCCGCCCGTTGGTCGCCCACCTCGCGGCGTACCCCCTCGACGCGCTGCTGCTCTCCACCGCCGTGCCGACGATCGCCTTCGCCGGCGTCACCGAGGTCCCCGAGGAGGCATGGGCGATCGTGGAGCGATGTCGGCCGGCCTACGGCGACGACTGGTGGTTCTCCGGTCTACTGGCGTTCGTCCGCCAGGAGCAGCACCGCTACGACGAGGCGATGGAGCTCGCGGTGTCCTCGCTGGCGATCGAGCCCGGTGCCGGTCACTCGGCGCATGCACGGGCGCACGCGCACTACGAGACCGGCGACCACGCGGCCGGCCTGGCCTGGATGCACGCCTGGGTGACCGGCGACGGTGCCGCGACCGACTCCCTGTCCCACTTCTCCTGGCACGCGGCCCTCCATGAGCTCTCGCTCGGTGACCTCGACGCGGTACGGCGTCGCTACGAGACCCAGCTCCAGCCCGGGAACGCGCTCGGGTGTCGAGCGCTCGTCGACTCCGGATCGCTGCTCTTCCGATGGGCTCTCACGCCTGGCGCCGCCGACGTGCCGCCGATCTCCGAGGTCGTCGGCGTGACCGGGCGGGACACGATGGAGCGCCCCGCGACGCCGTTCCTGGCGATGCACGTCGCGGTGGCCCACCTCGGCAGTGGCGACGCCGGGGCCCTGGACCGCCTCGCCCTGTGGGCGGCTCGCCACGAGCATGCGACGCAGCGGGAGGTCGTCGCGCCGCTGGCCCGAGCGCTCGCGCTGATGGTGACGGGCCGCTGCGGCGAGGCCGCGACCGCGCTCGCGACGCTGTCTGGGCAGGTACGCCGGCTCGGCGGCTCCGACGCCCAGCGGGAGATCATCGAGGAGGCCCAGATCGCCGCCCTGCTCCGAGCGGACCGGTGGGACGAGGCCCGCACGCTGCTCGACCACCGGCTCGACCGCCGCCGGTCGCCCCGGGACGAGGCTTGGCGGGTCGCGACGTCACCCGTCCGCCGCCGACGCAGCGTCATGCCGATCGTGGAAGCGGTTGCTCCGTCCGCATGACGTCCGGCGACTACGCGACCGTGATCTCGCCGTTGGCGACGCTGATCTCGACCTTCGGCAGTGGCTGGCGAGCCGGACCGCCCTCGACGGAGCCGTCGGTGATCGAGAACCTGCTGAAGTGGCAGTTGCAGTCGATCGCCTTGTCCCGCACCTCGGCGAGCTGGCAGCCCTGATGGGTGCACGTGGCGCTGAAACCCTTGAAGGTGCCGGCCTCCGGCTGCGTGACGACGATGTTCAGGTCGCCGTAGATCTTGCCGCCGCCGACGGGCACGTCGGAGGTCGGACCGACGGCGGTGCCGGCGGCCGGCCCACTGGGCGACGACCCCGAGCCGGATCCTGTGCCTGCGCTGCCCGCCCCGCCACCGCAGGCGGCGAGCACGGGAAGGGTGACGGTCAGCCCGGCAGCGCCCGTCAGCGCGGAGCGGCGGGTCAGCTTGTCGGCCATGTCAGCTCGCCTTCCGCGCCCGACGGCGAGTCGCCTTGGGCGCAGACCCCGCTCGTCCGTTGAGCAGCGGGCGGAGGAACTGCCCCGTGTGCGAGCCGGGGTGAGCGGCCACATCCTCCGGCGTGCCCTCGACGACCACCGTGCCCCCCTTGTTGCCACCCTCCGGACCCATGTCGATGATCCAGTCGGCCGTCTTGATCACGTCGAGGTTGTGCTCGATGACGAGGACGGTGTTGCCCTTGTCGACCAGGCTGGAGAGCACGCCGAGGAGCTTGCGGATGTCCTCGAAGTGCAGACCGGTGGTCGGCTCGTCCAGCACATACACCGTGCGGCCGGTCGAGCGCTTCTGCAGCTCACTGGCGAGCTTGACGCGCTGCGCCTCGCCGCCGGACAGCGTCGTCGCCGGCTGGCCCAGCCGGACATAGCCCAGTCCCACCTCGAGGAGGGTGTTGAGGTGGCGGGCGATCGCGGGGACCGCCGCGAAGAAGTCGACGGCCTCCTCGATCGGCATGTCGAGCACCTCGCCGATGTTCTTGCCCTTGTAGTGGACCTCGAGCGTCTCGCGGTTGTAGCGCTGCCCGTGGCACACCTCGCACGGGACGTAGACGTCGGGCAGGAAGTTCATCTCGATCTTGATCGTGCCGTCACCGGCGCAGGCTTCGCAGCGGCCGCCCTTGACGTTGAACGAGAAGCGACCCTGCTGGTAGCCGCGCATCTTCGCCTCGGGCGTCGAGGCGAACAGCTTGCGGATGTGGTCGAACACGCCCGTGTAGGTCGCCGGGTTGGACCGCGGCGTCCGGCCGATCGGGCTCTGGTCGACGTGGATGACCTTGTCGACGTGCTCGAGCCCGGTGATCGTCCGGTGCCGGCCCGGGATGGTGCGGGCGCCGTAGATCTGCTTGGCCAGCGAGGTGTAGAGGATGTCGTTGACCAGCGTCGACTTGCCGGACCCCGACACACCGGTCACCGCGAGGAAGACGCCCAGCGGGAACGCGACGTCGATGCCCTTCAGGTTGTTCTCCTTCGCGCCGCGCACGGTGAGCTCGCGTCCCTTGGTCGTCGGACGACGCACGGCGGGCACCGGGATCTCGCGCTTCCCCGCGAGGAACTGGCCGGTCAGGGACGAGGCGTTCTCATAGAGCTCCTTCACCGTGCCGCTGTGCACCACGTGGCCGCCGTGCTCGCCGGCGCCGGGGCCGATGTCGACCACCCAGTCGGCGACGCGGATCGTGTCCTCGTCGTGCTCGACGACGATGAGGGTGTTGCCGAGCTCCTTGAGCCTGACGAGGGTCTCGATCAGCTTGGCGTTGTCCCGCTGGTGCAGGCCGATCGACGGCTCGTCGAGGACGTAGAGCACGCCCACGAGGCCCGCGCCGATCTGGGTGGCCAGCCGAATGCGCTGGGCCTCGCCACCCGAGAGGGAGCCGGAGGGGCGGTCGAGGGAGAGGTAGTCCAGCCCGACGTCGAGGAGGAACTGGAGGCGCTCCTGGATCTCCTTGAGCACGCGTGCGGCGATCTGCCGCTCACGGCCACTGAGCTCGACCGAGCGCAGGTAGTCCGAGGCGGCGTCGATCGGGAGGGCACAGACCTCGGCGATGTTCTTGCCGCCATGCTCCTTCGGGCCGAGCGTGACGGCCATCGACACGGGCTTGAGCCGGCTGCCGCCACAGGTCGGGCACGGGACCTCCCGCATGAAGCCCTCGAAGCGCTCCCTGCTGGTGTCGGACTCCGCCTCGCGATGGCGGCGCTCGACGTAGGACCGGACGCCTTCGAACTCCGCGTCGTAGGCCCGCTGCCGCCCGTAGCGGTTCGTCGTGACCACGTGGACCTTGCGCACGTGCCCGTCGAGGATGGTCCTCTGCGCCTTGGCCGGCAGGTCCTCCCACGGCGTGTTGAGGTCGAAGCCGACCTCCTTGCCGAGAGCTCCGAGCAGCCGCAGGAAGTAGTCGGAGATGTGCGCATGGCTCCAGGGCTGGATCGCGCCCTCCCCCAGGGTCGCCTGAGGGTTGGGGATGACGAGCTCGGGGTCGACCTCCATCCGCGTGCCCAGACCGTGACAGGCAGGACAGGCGCCGAACGGCGAGTTGAACGAGAACGACCGCGGCTCGAGGTCGTCGGTGTCGATGACGTGGTCGTTGGGGCACGACATCTTCTCGGAGAACTTCAGTTCAGTGCCGTCGTCCACGAAGTCGATGAGGACGAGACCACCGGCCAGCTCCAGCGCCGTCTCGACGGAGTCGGTGAGGCGCCGCTTCGAGGACGTCTTGACCTGGAGACGGTCGATGACCACCTCGATCGTGTGCTTCTTCTGCTTGTCGAGCTTGGGCGGGGTGTCCAGGGTGTGCGTCTCGCCGTCGACGCGTGCGCGCGAGTAGCCCTGGCTCTGCAGCTGGGAGAACAGATCGACGTACTCCCCCTTGCGGCCCCGGATGACCGGCGCGAGCACCTGGAAGCGCTTGCCCTCCTCGAGCGCCAGGATCCTGTCGACGATCTGCTGGGGCGTCTGCCGCTCGATGGGCGCACCGCAGGTCGGGCAGTGCGGCCGACCGGCACGCGCGTAGAGCAGGCGGAGGTAGTCGTAGACCTCGGTGATCGTGCCGACGGTCGACCGCGGGTTCTTGGACGTCGACTTCTGGTCGATGGAGACGGCCGGGCTGAGACCCTCGATGAAGTCGACGTCGGGCTTGTCCATCTGGCCGAGGAACTGACGCGCATAGGCCGACAGCGACTCGACGTAGCGACGCTGACCCTCGGCGAAGATCGTGTCGAAGGCGAGGCTCGACTTGCCCGAGCCTGACAGGCCGGTGAAGACGATCAGCGCATCCCGTGGGAGGTCGAGGGAGACGTCCTTGAGGTTGTGCTCCCGGGCGCCCCGGATGATCAGCTGGTCGGCCACTGTTGCTGTTGCCTCTTCCTCGATCTGGTCGACCCGCAGACCCCGAGTCGAACAAGTGTTCGTGATGCTACCAGGCGGGTCCGACAGTCCCGGTCTCCGCGAAGTGGCACGATGCTCTCCGTGAGCCACCCCACTCCGACTGCGGACCTGGTCCGCACTGCCTCCCAGCGTCTGGTGCGCACCGTTGATTCCCTGGCGCCCGAGGCGTGGGCACGGCCCAGTCTGCTCCCCGGATGGCAAGTCGCGCACGTCGTCGCGCATGTGGCGCTCAACGCCGAGGCTCTCGCCGGTGTCATCGTCGGCTCGGTGGAGCGTCGCCCGGTGACGATGTATGCGTCGTTGGAGGCGCGCGACGAGGACATCGGACGGCTCGCCGACGCGGACCCCGCTGAGCTGCGCGACCGGCTGATGGCGTCGGTGACGAGGTTCGACGCCGCGCTCACGACCCTGCCCGACGAGCTCGGCGGCACCATGATCGAGCGCACGCCCGGCTCCGTGCGCCGCTTCCCGCTCGGGGCTGTCGCCTCCATGCGTCTGCGCGAGGTCGAGATCCACCACGCGGACCTGCACCAGGACTACTGCCCGGCCGACTGGCCCGAGGCGTTCACGCGCATGCTGCTCGACCATGAGTCCAAGCACCACGCCGGGACCGGCTTCCGCGTCGTGGCGACGGACCTGGATGGCTCGTGGGACTTCGGCACACCCGGGCCGACGGTCACGGGGCTCGGGCACGAGCTCGCCTGGTGGGCCACTGGGCGGGCGCCATATCCGGGGTCGGACGGACCCACCAGTGACGACGGCGTGCTGCCGGGAATCGAGGCGATGTGACATACACAGGCGTGGTCCGCCCTGGCGGCCTGTACGACGGACGCGACCTGCTCCACCTGACGATCCACAAGGTGGCGGTCGACCCGAAGATGTCGAACAACTGCTATTTGCTGCGGTGTCGGCACACCGGGGCGCAGGTGCTGATCGATGCGGCTGCCGAGTCCGAGCGGCTGCTCCCGTGGATCGGCGCGGCCGGCCTCGACGCCGTCGTGACCACCCACCAGCACTGGGACCACCACCGTGCACTCGCCGACGTCGTCGCCGCCACCGGCGCCCAGACGATCGCGGGCGAGCCGGACGCCGCCGCGATCACCGAGCAGACCGGGGTGGCGATCACCCGGACGGTCGGTCAGGGCGACCGCGTCAGCGTCGGCGACTCCGAGCTCGAGGTGATCGCGGTGCGCGGCCACACACCGGGCTCGATCTGCCTGCTCTACGACGACCCGGCCGGCCCGCCGCACCTGTTCACGGGCGACTCGCTCTTCCCCGGCGGGGTGGGCAACACGCGCGGCGACGCGGGCGCGTTCGAGCAGCTGATCAACGACGTCGAGGAGCGCATCTTCCAGCGGCTGCCCGACGAGACGTGGTTCTATCCGGGGCACGGCAACGACTCCACCCTCGGCGCGGAGCGACCGCACCTGGCGGAGTGGCGCGAACGCGGCTGGTGACCGCCGGCTCCGTGGCCGTCAAGCGCCTCCGCGGACCGGCTCACTACGCTTCGGCGCATGGAGAGGGCGCTGATCATCGGCGAGGCACTCGTCGACATCGTCCACGCTGGCGGCGTGGTCACCGAGCACCCGGGCGGCAGCCCGGCCAACGTCGCGGTCGCGCTGAGCAGACTGGGGCGCGCGACGACACTGCTGACCGAGTACGCCGACGACCGGCTCGGTGCCCTCATCGACGCCCATCTGCGCCGGGAGGGTCTCGAGGTCGTGCGCCAGGAGCCGCAGTCGGGGCGCACGTCGAAGGCGGACGCGCGCCTCGGCCCGCACGGCGCTGCCGACTACGACTTCGACCTGGCCTGGAGCGTCCGGCCGTGGCGGCCAGACCGTGAGCCGCTCGTCGTGCACACCGGCTCCCTCGGCGCGGTGCTGTCCCCCGGCGCCGCGAGCGTGCTCCTGCTGCTCGACGCGCTCCGCAGCGACGCGACGGTGACCTACGACCTCAACATCCGAGCCGGCGCGATGGGACCTCTGGACGGCATACGCACGGCGGCTCTCGCCGTCGTCGGGCGGGCCGACGTGGTGAAGGCATCGGACGAGGACCTGGCGGACCTCTTCCCCGAGCTCGACACGCGGGACGCGGCGGAGCTGCTCCTCGCGCACGGCCCGGCAGCGGTCGTCGTCACCCGAGGCGGTCAGGGAGCCACGGCGGTCACCAGACAAGGCAGCGTCGACGTCGAGGCGCCCCCGGTGAGGGTGGCCGACACGATCGGGGCAGGTGACTCGTTCTGCGCCGCCGTCATCGACGAGCTGTGGGAGCTCGGCGTGCTGGGTGGTGAGGCCCGCGACGCCCTCCGAGGGCTCGGCGAGGAGGGCTGGCGCAGGGTCCTCGAGCACGCGACGGCCGCCGCGGCGATCACCGTCACACGGCCCGGTGCCGATCCGCCGCGCCGAGGTGAACTGCCGTAGGGTCAGGCGTGTGATCGAGCTCCGCACCCCCACGCAGATCGAGCAGATGCGGCCGGCCGGCCGCTTCGTCGCCGACGTCCTGACCGCCCTGCAGGAGAGGGCGGCTGTGGGTGTGAACCTGCTCGAGCTCGACGAGCTCGCTCACCAGATGATCAAGGACCGGGGCGCCGAGTCGTGCTACATCGACTACCACCCGAGCTTCGGCGCGATGCCCTTCGGCAAGGTGCTCTGCACGAGCGTCAACGACGCGGTGCTGCACGGACTTCCCTACGACTACGCGCTGCAGGACGGCGACCTCCTCAGCGTCGACTTCGCGGCGAGCGTGGACGGCTGGGTCGCGGACTCGGCGCTGAGCGTCGCCGTCGGCACTCCTCGGCAAGAGGACCTCGACCTCATCGAGACGACGACGCGTGCGCTGGAGGCCGGCATCGCGGCGGCTCGTCCCGGCAACCGGATCGGCGACATCTCCTCGGCCATCGCGGGGGTCGCCCACGCTGAGGGGCTGAGGATCAACACGCAGTTCGGCGGCCACGGCGTCGGCCGGACCATGCACGGCGACCCGCACATCCCCAACGACGGCCGTGAAGGACGCGGCTTCAAGCTGCAGCCCGGGCTGGTCATCGCCATCGAGCCGTGGTTCCTGCACACCACCGACGAGATCTACACCGACGCCGACGGCTGGACGCTGCGCAGCGCCGACGGCTCGCGCGGAGCCCACATGGAGCACACCGTCGCCGTCACGGCGGACGGTCCCCTGGTGCTCACCGCCCGCGGCTAGGTCGTTCCTCCGGTTCGGCGGCGGCCGCCACCTCGTCCGCGGCGACAGACTCGTCCTCGTGGACGTACTTGCCGCCCGCGATCCAGGAGGCAGCGGCGCCGAGCACGCACATGAGGGCTGCGGTCCCGAAGACCACGACGAGGCCCCGGTGGAACGGCTCCGACATCAGCTCGGGGAAGAACCGCTTGCCGGTGAGCGTCGCCAGGTCGGGCGTGCCGAGCGGCACCCCGGCGACGGAGAGCTGGTCGAGGATGGTCTGGATCGGGTTGAACCCGAGGAACGAGGCGAACAGCGACGCGACGGGCGGCATTCCGCCGGCGGCCTCCGCGGCCCGGGCCGACACGCCGTGCTGCTGCAGTCCCCCGGTCAGCGTGGTCGGCAGTTGTGCGGCCAGCCCCGCGATCATCAGTGAGAAGAACACGCCGATCGACAAGGACGCGCCCGAGTTGAAGAAGGTGCCCCGCATGCCGGAGGCGGCGCCGCGCTGGTCGGCGGGGACCGAGTTCATGATCGCCGCGACGTTGGGCGCTGCGAACAGCCCCGACGCGAGGCCGTTGACCAGCAGGAGAGCCCCGAAGGTCCAGTACGGGAAGTCGACCGGGACCACGAGGAAGCCCACGAACGTCAGCGCGACCAGCAGCATCCCGCCCGTGGCGAAGAGGCGAGCGCCGAAGCGGTCGGACAAGACCCCGGAGAGGGGTCCGGCGACCAGGAAGCCCACGGTCAGCGGCAGGAGGTAGACGCCGGCCCACAGGGGCGTCGACTCGAATGAGTAGCCGTGCAGCGGCAGCCAGATCCCCTGCAGCCAGATGATCAGCATGAACTGCATGCCGCCGCGCGCCACCGACGAGAACAGGCCGGCGAGGTTGCCCGCCCAGAAGGGCCGGATCCGGAACAGGCTCATCGCGAACATCGGATCGGCCACGCGCGTCTCGATCCAGCAGAAGAGGCCCAGGACCGCCACCCCGCCGATGAGACCCGCCAGGATCCACGGGTTGGTCCAGCCCATCGTGTGGTCGCCGTACGGCTGGATGCCGTAGGTGATCGCGACCAGGATGGCCGTCAGGCCCGTGGCGAAGGTGAGGTTGCCGGGGATGTCGAGGCTCCCCTGACGGCGTACGCCGGTCTCGTGGAGCGAGCGGTAGGACCAGATCGTGCCGAGGACGCCGATCGGCACCGAGACCCAGAAGACGAGGCGCCAGTCGACCTCGGACAGCACTCCACCGACGATGAGGCCGATGAAGGAGCCTGCCACCGCCGCAACGTTGTTGATCCCGAGCGCCATCCCCCGCTCGCGTGCCGGGAAGGCGTCGGTGAGGATCGCCGCGGAGTTGGCGAAGAGCATGGACCCTCCGACACCCTGGATGATCCGTCCGACGATCAGCCACATCGCTCCGGATCCCCCGTGCAGCGGGTCCAGCGACAGGAAGATCGAGGCGAGGGAGAAGACGACGAAGCCGAGGTTGTAGATCCTGACCCGGCCGAACATGTCGCCGAGCCGGCCGAGCACGACCACCAGGACCGCGGACACGACCAGGAAGCCCATGATCATCCACAGCAGGTAGCTGACGTTGCCCGCCTCGAGGGGATCGAGCCGGATGCCCTTGAAGATCGCCGGCAGCGAGATGATGACGATGGAGCTGTTGATCGTCGAGATCAGGATGCCGAGCGTCGTGTTGGACAGCGCCACCCACTTGTAGTGCGGATGGTCCGCGGCGACACGCTGACGAGGCGAGGGGGCGGGCACGACGACCACGATAGTTAGCATTGCTAAGCAATGGACGGTGGGATCGCCCCTCGAACGGCGCCGGGTCCCTAGGCTGCCCGCATGCACGTCTACACGGAGGCCATCGACCGGATGGCGCGCGCCCTCGCCGACCTCTGCCTCGACCGGCTCGCCATGCAGGCGCCCCTCGACGAGACGCTCACCCCCGAGCAGCTGATGGAGCGCGCCGGACAGACCGTGACGGACGCGGGCATCGGCCAGGACGAGGCGCTGCGACTGTGGGAGCACGTCCTGGCGCCGGCCTGCCTCTCGATCGACCATCCGCGCTACCTCTCGTTCATCCCGGGAGCACCGAGCAAGGCGGCGGCCGCGTTCGACATGCTCGTGGGCGCGTCCAGCGTGTACGCCGGCAGCTGGCTCGAGGGCTCCGGCGCGGTCTTCGCCGAGAACCAGGCGCTGCGGTGGATCGCCGACCTCGCCGGCCTCCCCGCAGAGGCGGGCGGCGTGTTCGTGCAGGGCGGCACGATCGGGAACCTGTCCGCCCTGGTGGCGGCTCGCGCCGCGGTGCAGCACCGGCGCGGATCCCGGCCGCAGCGGTGGGCCGTCGTGCTCACCGACGAGACGCACTCCTCGGTCAAGCACGCACTGGAGTCGGTGATGGACGTCGACGTCGTGCTCATCCCGGGCGACGAGCGGGGCCGGCTGACCTCCGGGGCGATCCGCGACTGGCTGGCGACCGCGTCGGACGTCCAGCGCGACTCGATCTTCGCCGTCGTCGCGACCGCGGGCAGCACCAACCTCGGGGTCGTCGACGACCTGGCCGGCATCGCGGACGTGGCCGCGGAGCAGGGCTGGTGGTTCCACGTCGACGGCGCGTACGGCGGCGCCGGGCTCGCGGCGCACTCGGTGCGTCGCCTCTACGACGGCATCGAGCGGGCGGACTCGTTCATCGTCGACCCCCACAAGTGGCTCTTCGCGCCGTTCGACTGCTGTGCCCTGCTCTACCGCGACCCGGTGTTGGCCCGTGCCGCCCACACCCAGAAGGCCGGCTACCTGGACCCGGTGACCGTGGAGGGCGAGTGGAACCCGAGCGACTTCGCCATCCAGCTCACCCGGCGCGCCCGCGGACTGCCCTTCTGGTTCTCCCTCGCCGTTCACGGCACGCAGGCGTACGCCGACGCCGTGGAGCGGACGCTGTTCGTCACTCGGTCGGGCCGGGCGCTCATCGAGGCGGCCGACCACGTCCGGCTCCTGGTCGAGCCCGACCTGTCGGTGCTGATCTTCGAGCGCGTCGGCTGGGGCGACGCGGACTATGCGACGTGGAGCAGGAGGCTCCTCGACGAGGGTCACGCCTTCGTGACGCCGACCCGCCACCACGGCAAGGTCTGCACCCGCTTCGCGGTCGTGAACCCGCTCACCAGCGTGGACGACTTGGCAGGGATCCTCGAGTCGATGCGCTGAGCAACCCCGCAGCCTCGCCCCGGACGCGACGTTGAGACACTGGCTGCATGAGCGACAGTGCCCGCGACCTCGCCAGGCGTCAGGCCGACGTCCTCGAGTTCGAGCGCTCGTGGTGGTCGCATGCCGGCGCGAAGGACGAGGCGATCCGGGAGCGGTTCGGCGTGAGCGCCGGCGACTACTACCGTGCGCTCGCCGAGATCATCGACGACCCCGACGCCGTCGCACATGACCCGCTGCTCGTGCGGCGGCTGCGCCGCCAGCGCGTCACCCGGCGACGGACCAGGTCCGCTCGCCGGCTCGGCGACCTCAACGGCTGACCCCACCCGCCCTAGCCCGTTCGGACTAGTCCCACCACCCGTCCGGACTATCTTCGCGAGAGTTCGCCGGTTTTCGTGGAGGGCGCGGAATCCGGCCGGTAGAGTCCCCTTCACTGAGCCGCTGGTGACCCGAGACGCCAGCGGTTCAGTGCATTTCCGCGGCCGATCTCCGGGGCCGCCGGTCAGCCCTCCTCGGTGGCCAGGTCCTCGTCGTGCGTGCCGGGCCGCGGCGCCCAGGGGAGCTCCTTCGCAGGCCGGACCACGACGAGCCGGTCCCCGCGCGCGAGCTGCGTGACGACCGGGTCGAAGTAGCGGAACACGCGCTCGTCGCGGACGACGGCGATCACCTGGTCCGGGAGCTGCTGCGGCTGCTTGCCGACTTCCCCGACGAGCAGGTCGCGCTCAGCCACCTCGAGCCCCTCGCCGTAGGTCAGCAGGTCCTCCATCACCGACCCGAGCGTCGGCGAGAGCGACGAGAGGCCGAGCAGGCGTCCGACCGCGTCGGAGGACGTGATGACGGAGTTGGCGCCCGACTGCTTCATGAGCGGGGCGTTCTCCTGCTCCCGGGCAGCGGTGACGATCCACGCGTCGGGGTTGAGCTGGCGGACCGTGAGCGTGGTGAGCACGTTCGTGTCGTCGCGGTCGGTGGTGATGATGACCTGGTCGGCCGTCGCGATGCCGGCGCGGTTGAGCACGTCGCGGCGCGTGGCGGTGCCGGTCACGACCGCGAGCCCGTCGGCATGAGCGTCCTCGAGCGCCGCCTTGCTCGGGTCGACGACGACGATGGCGTCGCGCTCGAGGCCGTTGTTGAGCAGCGTGCCGACGGCACTGCGTCCCTTGGTGCCGTAGCCGACGACGACGACGTGATGGGCCATCTTCTTCCTCCAGCGGGCGACCCGCATCTGCTCCCGGCCGCGGCTGGCCAGCACCTCGATGGTGGTGCCGATCAAGAGGGCGAGGAAGGCGATCCGGGCGGGGGTGATGACGAACGCGTTGATGAGCCGCGCATGGTCGGACGTCGGCGCGATGTCGCCGTAGCCCGTCGTGCTGAGCGTGACCGTCGTGTAGTAGATCGCATCGATCAGACTCAGGCCGCCGTCGTTGGCGTCGCGGTAGGACGCATGGTCGATGTAGACGATCAGCACGACGCCGACGAGGATCAGCAGCGCGAACAGCATCCGGCGGGTCAGGTGCCACCACGGGGAGCGGATGTGTTCGGGCAGCGCGACGCGACCGGTCCCTGACACCTCGTCGGCCGAGCCGCGCCGAGCCGCGTCAGCGCGGGGATCGTCGGGCACGGCACTACCGTAGTGGCATGACCGCGCCGTCTCGCGAAGGCATCCGCACCGTGCTCAACCAGGCCCCGCTCCTCGCCGGCCACAACGTGGTCACGGGTGATGACGCGCTTGCGGAGGCCATCGTCCGGCACGGGTCGCAGGAGTGCCTCGAGTCCCTGGTCCCTCTGGGCTTCGAGGCGGGCTCGGCCGAGGCGCGCCAGCACGGCATGCTCGCGAACCAGCACGAGCCGGTGCTGACGCCGTACGACCGCTATGGCAACCGGATCGACGAGGTCGCCTTCCACCCCTCCTGGCACTGGCTCATGGAGCGCGCGGTCGGCCATGGTCTCGCGGCTGCCCCCTGGGAGGCGGACATCGCCACGGACGAGGGCCGGCACGCCCACGTGCGACGTGCGGCCGGGTTCTTCGCCTGGTCCCAGACAGAGCCGGGTCACGGCTGCCCCCTCTCGATGACGTACGCCGCCGTCCCGGCACTGCGCGCCGACGAGGCACTCGCCAAGGAGTGGACGCCGCTCCTGGCCTCGCGCAGCTACGACCCTGGCCTGCGGCCGGCGTCGGAGAAGCTCGGCGCCCTCGCCGGCATGGGGATGACCGAGAAGCAGGGCGGCTCGGACGTCCGCGCCAACCTCACCCAGGCGCACCCGACGTCCACCGAGGGCACCTACACCCTGCACGGGCACAAGTGGTTCACCTCGGCGCCGATGAACGACGTCTTCCTCGTGCTCGCCCAGGCGCCCGGGGGGCTCACGTGCTTCGTCCTCCCGCGTGTCCTCCCGGACGGGACACGCAACCGTCTCGACGTCGTCCGCCTCAAAGACAAGCTCGGCAACCGCTCCAACGCCTCCTCCGAGCTCGAGCTCGACGGGACGCTCGCGTTCCGCCTCGGCGACGAGGGCCGGGGCGTACGCACGATCATCGAGATGGTGGCGGCGACCCGGCTCGACTGCGTCCTCGGCTCCGCATCCCTCATGCGGCGCGCCGTCGCCGAGGCGTCGTGGCACGTCGCCCACCGGTCCGCCTTCGGTGGCCCGCTGGCCGAGAAGCCGCTCATGCAGAACGTCGTCGCCGACCTCGCCGTGGAGTCAGAGGCGGCGACCGCGTTGGCGATCCGCCTCGCCGCCTGCGTCGACAAACTCGCGGACCCGCATGAGGCGGCTCTGCGCCGGATCGGCCTGCCGCTGGCGAAGTTCTGGGTCTGCAAGCGCACGCCGGGCGTGGTGGCCGAGGCACTGGAGTGCCTCGGCGGCAACGGCTACGTCGAGGAGTCCGGTCTTCCCCTGCTCTATCGGGAGGCCCCGCTGAACTCGGTGTGGGAGGGCTCCGGCAACGTCAACGCCCTCGACGTGCTGCGGGCCCTCGCGCGTGAGCCGGAGGTGCTCGACGCCTACCTGACCGAGGTCGGCCGCGCCCGCGGAGGCGACGCTCGCCTCGACGCCGCGATCGACGACCTCCTGGTCCTGCTCGGCTCGCTCTCCCCCGACGCCATGGAGGTCTCCGCCCGACGGCTCGCCGGTCGCATGGCCGCCGTGCTCCAGGGCTCGCTCCTCGTGAGACACGCGCCCACGGAGGTCGCGGACGTCTTCTGTGCGTCTCGCCTGGCGTCTGGTCACGACGGGACCTACGGCGCACTCGCCGGCGGTGACCTGGCCTCGATCGTCGCCCGCACGACGCCGAGCGTCTGAGCGGCCCCGGGCCGCTAGCGTCGTCCACGTGAGTCCTCGCACGAGCTCGGGCGTGCGGCTGGGCACGCCCACCGGCCGGGCCGTCATCGCCGCCGCCGTGCTCGGCTCCGGCATGGCGATGCTCGACGGGACGGTCGTCAACGTCGCGCTCCGCACGATCGGCGAGGACCTCGGCGCCAGCCTGCCGCAGCTGCAGTGGACGACCAACGCCTACCTGCTCACCCTTGCGAGCCTGATCCTGCTCGGCGGCTCGTTCGGCGACCGGTTCGGACGGCGCCGGGTCTTCGTGGTGGGCGTGGTGTGGTTCGCCGCGGCCTCACTGATCTGCGGCGTCGCACCCGATCCTGCCGTGCTCATCGCCGCACGTGCCCTGCAGGGCGTCGGCGGCGCACTGCTGACCCCGGGCAGCCTCGCGATGATCCAGGGTGCGTTCGTCCGCGACGACCGTGCTCCCGCCATCGGCGCCTGGTCGGGTCTGGGCAGCATCGCCGCGGCGATCGGGCCGTTCGTCGGCGGTGGGCTGGTGGCCTACGCCAGCTGGCGGTGGATCTTCCTGCTCAACCTGCCGATCGCCGTCGCGACGGTGATCATCGCCGGGCGTTGCGTACCCGAGACTCGGGACCCACACGCGTCCTCGCGGTTCGATCTGCCCGGAGCGTCGCTGGCGGCCGTCGCGCTCGGCGGGACGACGTACGCCCTCATCGAGTGGGGCAGCGCCGCGGCCTGGGTGGCCGCCGTCGGCGGTATTCTCGCCGCGGTCGCCTTCGTCGTGGTGGAGGCGCGGGTCCGCGAGCCGATGCTGCGCCTGGAGCTGTTCCGCGACCTCACCTTCAGCGCGTCGAATCTCATGACGCTGCTCGTCTACGGCGCCCTCGGTGCGATCAGCTTCTTCGTCGTCATCGAGCTGCAGACGGTCAGCGGCTGGACGGCTCTTGCAGCAGGCGCCGCCTTCGTCCCGATGACACTGATCATGCTCTTCCTCGCCCCGGTCGGCGGCCGCCTCGGACAGCGCATCGGACCGAGGATCCCGATGACCGCAGGGCCGCTCGTCATGGCCGCCGGGACCCTGGGGATGCGTCGCATCGGGCCCGAGGTGAGCTACGTGCGGGACGTGCTGCCGGCGATCGTGGTCTTCGGGCTCGGTCTCGCACTCATGGTGGCACCGCTCACCGCTACGGTCCTCGCCGCGGCTCCTGACGAGCACGCCGGGATCGCCAGTGGCGTCAACAACGCCGTCGCGCGCGCCGGGTCGCTGCTGGCGGTCGCCGCCCTCCCGATCGCCGTCGGGCTCCACGGCGGCGAGTACGCCGACCCCGGCGTCTTCGACCGGTCCTTCGACGAGGCGATGGCCCTCTGTGCGGCCCTGCTCGCCGGGGGTGGCGTGATCTCGTGGTTCACGATCCGTCGGCAGGTGCTCGCCGACGGGTGAAGGATGTCAGGCGTGATCACCCTGGACCCGCAGGCGCCGGAGCCGCCGTTCGAGCAGATCCGCGCACAGCTCGAGGCTCGGATCGAGGACGGCACGCTGGCGGCGGGGTTCCGGCTCCCGACCGTGCGCGGCCTGGCCGACGACCTCGGCGTGGCCGCCAACACGGTCGCCCGCTCGTATCGCGAGCTCGAGCAGGCCGGTCTCATCGAGACCCGCGGACGGGCGGGCAGCTTCGTGGCGGGCGCCGGCGTCGATCGCGAGGCACGGGCCGCCGCCGCGGCGTACGTCGCCAAGGTGCAGGCGCTCGGCATCGGCGAGGACGAGGCGGTCAAGCTGGTGCGGCGGGCGCTCGGCCGGTGACAGCGAGCGCGTCCGCGCTCAGCCGGCGTCCTTCCAGGGGTTGTGGTCGGCGAGGATCTTGTCGACGCGAGCCTGGTCGAGCCGGGAGACGACGTACTGGCTCTCCTGTGCGTCCCTCACGCACTTGGCGAGTGAGAAGGCGGACGTCGTGAGATAGAGCGTCGCGAGCGCGAGGAACGCCTTGGGCCAGCCGGCCGCGGGCAGGTAGTAGATCGCGGCCAGCATGGCGAGCAGGGCGGCGCCGAAGGCGATGGCCGACTGCGCGTAGAAGGCGGTGGTGTTCTTGGTGGCGGTGGGGGTCTCCATGTCACGAGTCTCGGCGCGCCGGGGTGCGAGGCGACATCCGTACGGATACTCAAACAGGTGCGACACTGCGGCCTGTGAGCTCGTGGTCCTCGCCTGCGGCGACAGCTGTCGAGAGCAGGCTGTTCCGCGCGCTGGCGGTCCTGCGCGTCGTCGTCCTGGTCAATGCGATCGGACTGAGCGTCTACCGCCTCGACAACGTCCGCCATCAGGCGGCCCTCGTCATCTGCCTGCTGGTCATGGTGGCGTGGACGGCCTTCGCGATCTGGGCGTACGCCGAGCCGCGGCGCCGAACCGCCGCATTGCTGGTCGCCGATCTCGCGATCGCCCTGGCCCTCCTGCTCGTGACGCCCTGGGTCAAGGGCGCGGGCTTCCACGCGACGGTCCCCGGCTTCTGGATCGTGGGAGCGTTGCTGGCGTGGGCCATCCACTACCGGGTGGTCGGCGGCCTCGTCGCCGGTGTCCTGTTCGCCGTCGTGGACCTCTCGCTGCGCGAGACGATCCGGCAGTCCGACTACAACAACGCGTTCCTGCTCGTCATCAGCGGACCGATCGTGGGGTTCATGTGCGGCTCCCTGCAGCAGATGGCCACGGAGCGCGACGCGGCCGAGCGGGCCGCCGCGATGGCCGTGGAGCGTGCCCGCCTGGCCCGGGCGGTGCACGACGGCGTGCTGCAGGTGCTCGCTCTCGTCCAGCGTCGCGGTCGCGAGGTCGGCGGGGACCTGGCCGTGCTCGGCGAGCTCGCCGGAGAGCAGGAGCGGCAGCTGCGGCGCCTGATCCGCGCGGAGGACACCGTGGCCGCCGACCCGGCAGGCGAGAGCGTCGACCTCGTCACCGAGCTGGCCGTCCTCGAGCGCAGTCCGGTGGTCACGGTGTCGACGCCTGCCTTCCCGGTCCTGGTCCCGGCCGGCGTGGCGCAGGAGATCGTCGCCGCCGCGCGCGCCTGCCTCGACAACGTGCGCCGTCACGTGGGCGAGGAGGCACCCGCCTGGGTCCTCCTGCAGGCCTTTCCGGACCGCATCGAGCTCTCGGTACGCGACGACGGCCCAGGCATCCCGACGGGGCGCCTCGCCGAGGCGCAGGCGCAGGGCCGACTCGGGGTCTCGGAGTCGATCCGTGGACGCATCGCCGACCTCGGCGGCACGGCTGAGGTGGCCACAGGCAGCTTCGGCACCGAATGGGAGCTCGTCGTGCCACGGGCCGCCTCCGAGCTCGGGACGACGGCGTGACCACGACCGAGTCGACCGCGCTGCGGATCATGGTGGTCGACGACCACCCGATGTGGCGAGACGCCGTGGAGCGTGACCTCGCCGCGGCGGGCCACCAGGTCGTCGCCGTGGCCGCGACCGGGCGCGAGGCACTCGCACGCTTCGCTGCCGCACGCCCTCGCGTGGTCGTCCTGGACCTTCAGATCCCTGCCCCGGACGGCGTTCAGGTCACGGCGGAGATGGTCCGCCAGGACCCGGCGGTCCGGGTGCTCGTCCTCTCGGCGTCGGGCGAGCACAGCGACGTCCTGGCCGCCGTGACCGCGGGGGCGACGGGCTATCTGGTGAAGTCGGCGTCTCGCGAGGAGCTGCTGGCGGCGGTCGAGCGGGTGGCGGAGGGAGACCCTGTCTTCACGCCGGGACTGGCCGGCCTGGTGCTGGGTGAGTTCCAGCGCCGCTCCGAGGAGCCGGACCCGACCGAGCCGCAGCTCACCGAGCGGGAGACCGAGGTGCTCCGGATGGTCGCGAAGGGGATGTCCTACCGCCAGATCGCCGATCGGCTGGTCCTGTCGCATCGGACGGTGCAGAACCACGTGCAGAACATCCTGCGCAAGCTCCAGATGCACAACCGCGTCGAGCTGACCCGCTATGCGATCGAGCGCGGACTCGATGGCGACTGACACGCCTGCCTCCGGGTGCGGCATGATCCGCCCATGACCGACCTGGGTGGCCTGGCCCGTCCTGTGCTGACAAGCGAGGACGCGGCGCAGATCGCCGCCCGTCTGTGGGGCCTGACCGGGCCGATCACGGAGCTCGGCAGCCAGCAGGACCGCAACTTCCGGGTCGAGGCGGCAGGTGGGTCCGTCGTCCTCAAGGTCGCGAACGCGTCCGCCCGGCGATCCGAGCTCGAGGCCCAGCACGCGGCTCTCGACGCCGCTGCAGCCGCGGGCCTCCGCGTGCCCGCGGTCGTGCCGTCGCTGACCGGGGAGCCGGTCGAGACGGTCGAGGTCGGTGGGCAGCGCCTTCTCGTGCGTGTGCTCACCTACGTCGACGGCACTTCCCTGCTCGAGCTGACGGGCTTCGACGTCGACCGGTGCCGACTCCTCGGCGCGACGGCCGGCGCAGTCGTCGCCGCCCTCGCGCACGTCGAGCACCCGGGCACCCGGCGGCGCAGCCAGTGGGACCTGCGGCTCGCCGCGGACGTCCTGGCCTCGCTCGAGGGCCATCTTCCGACGCACGTCCGTGCGGAGCTGCTCGAGGCGACCGCGGATGCGGGAGACCGGCTCGGAATCGTCGCGGCCGAGCTTCGCGAGCAGGTGATCCACGGCGACCTCACCGACGACAACGCGGTGCTGGGCGACCACGGGGACGTCGGTGTGATCGACTTCGGCGACGTGATGACCAGCTGGCGGGTGGCCGAGCTCGCGGTCACGGCGAGCAGCGTGCTCGGCAAGACCTCCGACGACGTGAGCGCCGTCCTGGCTGTGGTCGAGGCGTTCACGGGCCGGGCGATGCTCACCGACGCCGAGCTGAGCGCCGCCTGGCCGCTCATGGTCCTGCGGACCGGCGTACTCGTCGCCAGCAGCGCGGAGCAGGTCGATCTGGATGGCGGCAACGACTACACGCAGGCGCGTCAGGCCGAGGAGGTGCGCGCCTTCCAACGGGCCGCCGCGCTCGACGCCGACGAGATGACGTGGCTGATCCGAGCCTCTGGGCAGAGTCTGACGCAGCCGCCCCTGCCCCGTCTGCTCGAGGCCGAGCTGGCCCCGCTCGACCTGTCGGTGACCAGTCCCTTGCTCGACGACGGGGCGTGGCTCGATGAGGGCGTCGAGGCGCGTCTGCTCGGGCCGGGCACGGTCACACGGTACGGCGAGTATCGGCTCACCCGGGCCACGCCGCTGGCTCGTCGCAACACCAGCAAGGTCCTGGCCCTCGGGGTGCAGGTGGCGCTTCCGGTCGGCACGCAGCTCTCGACGCCACCTCACGGTGTGCTCCTCGACGGTGTCGACGAGGCGGGCGTCACCGTCGAGCCGGTGATCATGGTGCAGGCGTGCACGCTGCCCGGGCGGCCGCCGGCCTTCGTCACCCCGCACGCCGCGAACGTCTGGCGACGCCTCTGCCCGGACCCCTCGCCGCTCCTCGGACTCGATCTTGCGGTCGCCGAGCCCCATCCTGAGCGCCTGCTCGCCCGTCGCGACGCCTACGTCGCCACGGTCCAGGAGCACTACTACGACGCGCCCCCGCAGATCGAGCGAGGCTGGCGTGAGCACCTGGTGGACACCCGAGCACAGGTCTATGTCGACGTCGTGAACAACGTGGCGACCACCGGCCACGCGCATCCGGCGCTGACCGCGGCGGCGACGCGGCAGTGGTCGCTCCTCAACACCAACTCGCGGTTCCACTACTCGGCCGCCGTCGAGCTGGCGGCGCGTCTGGCGAACCTCGCTCCCGACGGGCTGGACCAGGTGTTCCTCGTCAACAGCGGCAGCGAGGCCGTCGACCTCGCCCTGCGTCTCGCGCTCACCGCCACCGGCCGCCCCCGCATCCTGGCCGCCCGCGAGGCCTACCACGGGTGGACCGTCGGCGCGGACGCCGTCACCACGAGCCTGGGCGACAACCCTCGTGCGCTCGAGACGCGGCCCGACTGGGTCGAGCTCATGGACGCGCCGAACGCCGTTCGCGGCACCCACCGAGGACCGCGGGCGGCCGCTGGCTACCTCGCCGACCTGGAGGTGCAGCTGGCCGGCCTCGACACCAGCCGGATCGCGGGGGTGATCCTCGAGCCGATCTTCGGCAACGGCGGCGGCGTCCTCCTCCCCGATGGCTACCTTGCCGGCGTCTTCGACCGCGTGCGCGCACTCGGCGGCCTCTGCATCAGCGACGAGGTGCAGATGGGATATGGGCGGCTCGGGCACCACTTCTGGGGCTTCGAGCAGCAGGGCGCGGTGCCCGACATCATCACGGTGGCGAAGGCGATGGGCAACGGGCAGCCGCTCGGTGCGGTGCTCACCACGCGCGCGGTCGCCGGGGCATTCGCGGCCGAGGGCAGCTTCTTCTCCTCCGCCGGCGGCTCCCCCGTCAGTTCGGCGATCGGCCTGGCGGTCCTCGACGTGATGGCCGCCGAGCACCTGCAGGAGAACGCCAAGGCCGTCGGTGACGCGCTCAGGTCCGGGCTCGACCGGCTTGCGGCGACGCACGACGTCATCGGCGCCGTGCACGGACTCGGGCTCTACCTCGGCGTCGAGCTGGTCACCGATCGCGAGTCGTTCACGCCCGCGACCGGCGTCGCCCACGACGTGTGCGAGGCGCTGCTCGAGGAAGGCTGCATCGTGCAACCGACCGGTGACTTCAAGAACGTGTTGAAGATCAAGCCGCCGCTGGTCATCAACGCCGACTCCGCGCTGTTCGTGGTCGACGCTCTCGACCGGGTGCTCCGGACGTGGTGAGGCTCAGCGTGACCCTGGGGTCACGCTGAGCTTCACGAGGATCGAGCGCCTCAGCTGAGGTCGAGGCCGGGGTAGAGCGGGAACCTGCCCATCAGCTCGGCGGCGGCGGCCTTGGTCTTCTCAGCGACGCCGTCGGCGATCACGTACGACGCCTTGGACGGCGCGCCCGCAGACGTGGTGCCCGGCGAGGTGCTCTTCAGGACGTTGACGATCAGGTCGGCGACCTCGTCGAACTCGTCGGCGCCGAGTCCGCGTGTGGTCAGCGCCGGGGTCCCGAGGCGGATGCCCGAGGTGTACCACGCGCCATTCGGGTCGGCCGGGACGGAGTTGCGGTTGGTGACGACGCCGGAGTCGAGCAGCGCGGACTCCGCCTGGCGGCCGGTGATCCCGAGCGGCGAGACGTCGAGCAGCACGATGTGGTTGTCGGTGCCGCCCGTCACGAGCTTGATGCCGCGCTTGAGGAAGCCCTCGGCGAGCGCTTGGGCGTTGTCGGCGATGCTCTGCGCATAGGTCGCGAACTCGGGCCGGCGTGCCTCGGCGAACGCCACCGCCTTGGCTGCCATCACGTGTGAGAGCGGACCGCCGAGCACCATCGGGCAGCCCCGGTCGACCGACGGCGCATACTCCTCGGTGGCGAGGATGAAGCCGCCGCGGGGCCCCCGCAGCGACTTGTGAGAGGTCGAGGTCACGACGTGGGCGTGCGGGACCGGGTCCTCGTCGCCGGTGAAGACCTTGCCGGCCACCAGGCCGGCGAAGTGCGCCATGTCGACCATGAGCGTGGCGCCGACCTCGTCGGCGATCTCGCGCATCTTGGCGAAGTTCACCCGGCGCGGGTAGGCGGAGTAGCCGGCCACGATGATGAGCGGCTTGAACTCGCGGGCCTTCGCCGCCAGGGCGTCGTAGTCCAGCAGCCCGGTCTCCGGGTCGGTGCCGTACTGCTGCTGGTGGAACATCTTGCCGGAGATGTTCGGCCGGAAGCCGTGCGTCAGGTGGCCGCCCGCGTCCAGGCTCATGCCGAGGAGGCGCTGGTTGCCGAGCTCGCCGCGCAGGCGCTCCCAGTCCGCCTCCGAGAGGTCGTTCATGTTCTTGACGCCGGCGTCCTGGAGCCACGGGCCCTCGACACGGTGGGCGAGGATCGCCCAGTAGGCGGTGAGGTTGGCGTCGATGCCGGAGTGCGGCTGGACGTAGGCGTACTCGGCACCGAACAGCTCACGTGCGTGCTCGGCGGCCAGGGCCTCGACGGTGTCGACGTTCTGGCAGCCGGCGTAGAACCGGTGGCCCACGGTGCCCTCGGCGTACTTGTCGCTGAACCAGGTGCCCATCGTCAGCAGGACGGCAGGCGAGGCGTAGTTCTCGCTCGCGATGAGCTTGAGGGAGGCCCGCTGGTCGGCGAGCTCCTGCCGAGTCGCCTCGGCGATGCGGGGCTCGACGGAGGCGATGACCTCCAGAGCCTGGGTGTAAGCGCTGCTCGTCAGGGCGTTCAGGTCGGCCATGAGCCTGAGCCTAGTGAGGCTGTCGAGGGCCGACCAATCCTGAGTCGCGCCTGAGTCACGGGCCCTCGCAGTGTGATGTGTATCGCAGGACACGGTGCGAGACGTGGCTCGCGTCTCGCATATTGGTCAGACGTCTCAGTAAACGAGACAGCGAGTTGTGGGACCCCGGTCCGAAGACTGAGACTGCTTGACATGGTCACTGCTGCAACACATGCGCACCTCGTGGTTCGTCGCCACGTGGACCTCGGGCGCACCCGCAGCATGATGTGTTGGCCTCGCTGACCACGCGACCTTTCTCATTCTGACGGTTGTCGCGCCGCCGGTGTTGCGGCGCCCTCAGCGAAGGACCTTGACTCCCCATGCCTGATCTGCGGTACAAGCCCGAGTTCGCCAAGCGCACCGAGATCCCGCGGCCGAAGCGGGGCGAGGGCCAGTGGGCCCTCGGCTTCACCGAGCCGCTGAACAAGAACGAGCAGTCGAAGAAGGACGACGACCCGCTCAACGTGCGGGCGCGCATCGTCAACATCTACTCCAAGCGAGGCTTCGACTCGATCGACCCCGCCGACCTGCGTGGCCGCTTCCGCTGGATGGGCCTCTACACCCAGCGCAAGCCCGGCATCGACGGCGGCAAGACGGGGACCCTCGAGGAGGAGGAGCTCGACGACCGCTACTTCATGATGCGCGTGCGCACCGACGGCGCGCTGCTGTCGCCGGCAGCCGTCCGGGCCCTCGGTGAGATCGGCCGGGACCACGCGCGGGACACCGCGGACGTCACCGACCGCGAGAACATCCAGTTCCACTGGATCGAGATCGAGGACGTCCCGTCGATCTGGGAGAAGCTCGAGTCCGCCGGCCTGTCGACCCTCGAGGCCTGCGGTGACAGCCCCCGCCCGTTCCTCGGCTCGCCCGTTGCCGGCGTCGCCAAGGACGAGATCATCGACGGCAGCTGGGCGCTCGAGGAGATCAAGCGTCGCTACCTGGGCGACCCCCGCTTCTCGAACTTCCCGCGCAAGTTCAAGACCGCGCTCACCGGCCACCCGTCCCACGACGTCGCTCCCGAGGTCAACGACGTCGCGTTCGTCGGCACGATCCACCCGGAGCACGGGCCCGGCTTCGACCTGTGGGTCGGCGGCGGCCTGTCGACCAACCCCCACCTGACGGAGAAGCTCGGCGTCTGGATCCCGCTCGACGAGGTCCCGGACGCATGGGAGGGCGTCGCCGGCATCTTCCGCGACTACGGCTACCGCCGACTGCGGTCCAAGGCGCGACTCAAGTTCCTCGTCGCCGACTGGGGCAAGGAGAAGTTCCGGGAGGTTCTCGAGAACGAGTACCTCGGTCGCACTCTCGTCGACAACCCCTCGCCGGCCTCGCCGCTGGGGCACCGCGACCACATCGGCGTGCACGAGCAGAAGGACGGCAATCTCTACGTCGGCGTCGCGCCCACCGTCGGTCGTGTCTCGGGCACGCTGCTCGTCGAGCTGGCCGACGTCATCGAGCAGTTCGGCGCGTCGGGCGCCCGCCTCACGCCGTACCAGAAGATCGTCGTGCTGGGCGTCGCGCCGGACAAGGTCGACGCGCTCGTCGACAGCCTCGAGGCGATCGGGCTCTCGGCTCGTCCGTCGAACTGGCGCCGCAACACGATGGCGTGCACCGGCATCGAGTTCTGCAAGCTCGCCATCGTGGACACCAAGCAGCGGGCCACCGACCTCATCGCCGAGCTGGAGCGGCGCCTGCCCCACCTCGACGTGCCCATCACCGTGAACGTCAACGGCTGCCCCAACGCCTGCGCACGCACACAGGTGGCTGACTTCGGCCTCAAGGGCCAGCTCGTCCTCGACGACGACGGCAACCAGGTCGAGGGATTCCAGGTGCATCTCGGCGGTGCGACTGGTCTGGAGGCGAACTTCGGGCGCAAGCTCCGCGCCCACAAGGTGACGAGCTCCGGGCTGGACGACTACATCACCGCGGTCGTCACCAACTTCCTGGCCGACCGACACCAGGGGGAGCACTTCGCCGCATGGGTCGCCCGTGCCGATGAGGAGCTGCTCCGTGGCGAGAGGGTCCTTCAGGAGGTCACCGCATGAGCACCGCGACGACAGTGGCGGCGCGCAGCTTCAAGGGCGCGCACACCGAGGGCCGGACGCCCGAGGAGCTGCGGGAGATCGTGTCCCACTGGGGCGCCGAGCTCGAGCTCGCTCCGGCGGAGACCATCATCGAGTGGGCCGCGGCGACGTTCGGCGACCGGTTCTGCGTCACCTCGTCCATGGGTGACGCCGTGCTCGCGCACCTCGCAGCGAAGGTCGTCCCGGGCGTCGACGTCGTCTTCCTCGACACCGGCTACCACTTCATCGAGACGATCGGCACCCGCGACGCCGTGGCGGCGACCCTGGACGTCAACCTGATCACCATCACTCCGACCCAGACGGTGGCCGAGCAGGACGCGACGTACGGCAAGGACCTCTTCCGCACCGACCCGGACCTGTGCTGCAAGCTGCGCAAGGTCCAGCCGCTGCAGGAGTCACTCGCCGAGTACGACGCCTGGGCGACCGGACTGCGCCGCGCCGAGACGCACAACCGCGTGATCGCCCCCGTCATCGGGTGGGACGCCAAGAAGGGCAAGGTCAAGGTCTCGCCGATCGCACGGTGGTCCGATGAGGAGATCGAGCGCTACATCCTCGAGAACGGTGTGCTCGTCAACCCCCTCACCTACGACGGCTACCCGTCCATCGGCTGCGCCCCGTGCACGCGCCGCGTCGCCCCCGGCGAGGACCCGCGCAGCGGGCGCTGGGCCGGCACCGGCAAGACCGAGTGCGGCATCCACACCTGACCTCCCTTCCCCGGTTCCACAGAGCCCCTCCGCAGCACGAAAGGCGGCACACCATGGCTGCTCCCGCTCTCATCGCCCTGGCGCACGGGTCGCGAGACCCGCGCTCGGCGGCCACCATCACCGCGCTCGTCGACGAGGTGCGCACGCAGCGCCCCGACCTGCGCGTGGCCGAGGCGTTCCTCGAGCTCGCCTCTCCGGCGTTCCACGACGTCGTCGACACCCTGGTCCGGGAGGGCCACGACGAGATCGTCGTCGTCCCGCTCCTGCTCACCGAGGCCTACCACGCCAAGGTCGACGTCCCGTCGGTCGTCGCCGAGGCGAGCGAGCGTCACCCGTCGGTCAAGATCCGCGCCACAGCGGTGCTCGGCCACGAGGCCCGGTTCCTCGAGATCATCGACCAGCGACTGCGGGCGGCACTGACGAAGGCGCGCGTGCGTGAGCTCGACGCTCTCGTGCTGGCCGCCGCCGGGTCGAGCGACCCGCTCGCGAACGCCTCGGTCGCCCGGCTCGCTCGGCTCTGGGGCGCCCACCACAAGCTCCCGGTCGTGGCGGCGTACGCTTCGGCCACTCCCCCGGCCACCGGCGAGGCGGTGCGGGCGTTCCGCGCCGAGGGCCGTCGCCACATCGCGGTCGCGTCGCTGTTCCTGGCGCCGGGGTGGCTGCCGGACCGCGCCGCCGAGCTCGCCCTCGAGGCGGGGGCGATCGCCGTTGCGGAGCCTCTCGGTGCTCACCCTGAGCTGGCCCGGACGATCCTCGCGCGCTACGCCGTCGGCGCCGTCGAGCTCGTCCCCGTCTAGACGACCTGTGAGTGGAGCAGACGCTCGAGCTCAGCCTGGGGGTCGCTGGTCACGCCGCCATGGACGGGGCCGGGCTGGAGGACGGTGCTCCGGGGCGCCTTGAGGAAGCCGAAGCGTGAGCTCTGGGTGTCTCCCAGCACGCGCACGCCGTACGCCGTCGCTCGGATCGCCTCGCCGTAGTCTCCGTGCGCCTCGCCGGCACACACGAGCTCGACGGCCTCGAGGGCGGCTCTCACCGCGGCGACGTCGAGATCGGGCGAGAGCGCGCGCAGACGCTGCTCGTCGAGTCGCCACGCGCAGCTGAGGAACTCGCGCTCAGGGCAGTAGAGCACCACGCCGACGTTGACGAACTCCTCGCGCTGTACTCGGGGGACGCAGCGCAGCACCGTGTACTGGTAGGGCGAACGGGTCTGGCTCATGCCGGCAACCACCCGCGGCCCTGGTCCAGCCGTGCCCGCAGGAACGTCACGTAGCGCTCTCGCACGGCTGCGGGCTCGTCGGCACCCGGGACGGGCTCGAGCCAGCCTTCAGGCACGTCGGCGAGGGCCTGGACGAGCTCGTCGTGTCCCAGCATTGACGCGAGCTGCTTGTCCTGCTCACGTGCCTGCTCGGTGTAGGCACGGAGCACGTGCTCGGAGGTGTCGTAGGGCTGCGCCGCGAACCGGTCCGGGCTGCCGGCGCCACCTGGCCAGGAGTGGTGGAAGTAGAGCGAGGCGCCGTGGTCGATCGCCTGCATCGTCCCGCCCCACACCAACAGGTTCGGGTTGCGCCAGCTGCGGTCCACGTTGGCGGTCAGGGCGTCGAGCCAGAGCACGCGCCCGGCCAGCTCAGGGTCCGGGTCGTAGGCGGCGTCGTATCCGAACGCCCCCGGAAGGAAGTCGATGCCGAGGTTCGACCCGCTGCTGGCGCTGAGCAGGTCCTGGACCTCCTCGTCGGCCTCGTAGCGAGCGATCTCGGGATCAAGGTCGAGCTCGACCTGCACCGGGGTCGGGATGTCGAGGGCGCGAGCCAGGCCGGCCACGATCACCTCGGCCACCAGCACGCGCAGGCCCTGCCCCGCGCCGCGGAACTTGCAGACGTAGGTGCCGAGGTCGTCGCCCTCGACGATCCCGGGAAGGCTTCCGCCTTCGCGAAGCGGAGTGACATACCGAGTGACGCGGACCTGCTGCAGCGTCACTCGCCCTTCCTTCCGATCGTGTCGGCCGCCAACCGCCTGCGCTCCGCCTCCACATCGAAGTCTGCGGGCGGCCAGTCCAGGTCCAGCCCGTCGAGCGCCTCCTCGAGCAGGAGGGCGATCGCGAGATTGCGATACCACTTCTTGTCGCTCGGCACGACGTGCCACGGCGCCCACTCGGTGCTTGTCCGCTCGAGGGCGATCTCGTAGGCCTTGTTGTACTCCCACCAGAGCTGGCGCTCGTCGACATCGCCTGGGTTGTACTTCCAGTGCTTCGTCGGATCGTCGAGCCGGGCGAGGAGTCGCTCCTTCTGCTCCTCGGGCGAGATGTGCAGCATGCACTTCACGATCACCGTGCCCTCGTCGACCAAGCGACGCTCGAAGTCGTTGATCGCCCCGTAGCGCCTCTCGATCTCCTCCGGCGGTGCGAACGACCGCACGCGTGCGATCAGCACGTCCTCGTAGTGCGACCGGTCGAAGACGCCGAGGTAGCCCCGTTGAGGCACCGCCCGCTCGATGCGCCAGAGGAAGTCGTGGGCACGCTCCTCCTCCGTCGGGGCCTTGAACGAGGTGATCTTCAGCCCCACAGGGTCCACGAGGCCGACGGTGTGCTTGAGGACGCCGCCCTTGCCGGAGGTGTCCATCCCCTGCAGCACGAGCAGCACCCGCGGTGCGTCCGCGAGCTCGCGCTGCGCGTAGAGCTTGGTCTGCAGGTCGAGGAGTGTCGGGCCGAGGTCGGCCAGTGCCTCCTCGCCGTCCGCCTTCTTGCCGTCGAAGCCGGGCGTCGCTTCGGGTGAGAACGTCGAGAGGTCGACCCGCCCGGCGGGGACGCGGAGGTCGCGCAGAAGGCTCACGCGTCGGATTCTGGCATGCCGTCTATCTCACTCCGGACCACGGCCATCGCGAGCCCCGCCGGGTAGCCCTTGCGTCCGAGCATCCCGACGAGGCGTCTGGCCTTCGTGACGTCGTCGAGCCGGCTCATCGTGCGCAGCTTGCGCTTGACCAGGGCTCGGGCGGCGGCCTCCTCGGAGGCGGGGTCGAGCTCGTCGAGAGCCTGGCGGGCCGCCTCGTCGGGGACGCCCTTGCGGCGCAGCTCCTGCGCGAGGGCGCGCCGGGCGAGCCCCTTCGAGGACTGTCGACTCGTCGTCCACTGCCGCGCGAACGCCTCGTCGTCGATCAGGCCGACCTCTTCGAAGCGGTCGAGAAGGCGGGTGGCGACGTCCTCCGGCACGTGGCGCTTCGCCAACCTCTCGGCCAGCTCCCGACGGCTGCGTGCCTGGCCGGTGAGCTGGTCGAGGAGGATCGTGCGCGCGACCGACTCGGCGTCGGCCGGTGGCCCGAGGGCCTCCTCGTCCTCAGGCGGGGGCACGGAGGCCGAGCGCCCCGCCCACGCCTCGACGCCGAGGCTGACGTCCCCGACCCAGTCGGGGACGTCAGCGCTCGACCAGGGATCAGAAGTCATCGACACCGAGGGGAGCGGCCGGGAGGTCAGCGCCCTCGGGGGTGTCGACCGTCGGGCCGACGCCCAGCTTCTCCAGGATCTTCTTCTCGAGCTCGTTGGCGAGATCGGGGTTGTCCTTGAGGAAGTTGCGGGCGTTCTCCTTGCCCTGGCCGAGCTGGTCGCCGTCGTAGGTGAACCAGGCGCCGGCCTTGCGGATGAGACCGGCCTCGACGCCCACGTCGATCAGGCCGCCCTCACGGCTGATGCCCTTGCCATACATGATGTCGAACTCCGCCTGCTTGAACGGCGGGGCGACCTTGTTCTTCACGACCTTCACCCGGGTGCGGTTGCCGACCATGTCGGTGCCGTCCTTGAGCGTCTCGATCCGGCGCACGTCGAGACGCACCGAGGCGTAGAACTTCAGCGCCCGACCACCGGTTGTGGTCTCCGGCGAGCCGAACATGACGCCGATCTTCTCGCGGAGCTGGTTGATGAAGATCGCCGTGGTGCCCGCGCCGTTGAGGGCACCGGTCATCTTTCGCAGCGCCTGGCTCATCAAGCGCGCCTGGAGGCCGACGTGGCTGTCGCCCATCTCGCCCTCGATCTCGGCGCGCGGGACGAGCGCCGCGACCGAGTCGATGACGATGAGGTCGAGCGCGCCGGAGCGGATCAGCATGTCCGCGATCTCGAGCGCCTGCTCCCCCGAGTCGGGCTGGCTGACGAGCAGCGCGTCGGTGTCGACGCCCAGAGCCTTCGCATAGTCCGGGTCGAGCGCGTGCTCGGCGTCGATGAAGGCCACCACACCGCCGCCGCGCTGGGCGCTGGCCACGGCGTGCAGCGCAACGGTGGTCTTGCCGGAGGACTCAGGGCCGTAGATCTCCACGACGCGGCCGCGCGGGAGCCCGCCGATGCCGAGCGCGACATCCAGGGCGATCGCACCGGTGGGGATCACCTCCAAGGGGGCGCGGGAGTCGTCTCCCAGTCGCATCACCGACCCCTTGCCGAACTGCTTCTCGATGTTGGCGAGTGCGGCGTCCAGAGCCTTCTCGCGGTCTCCACCAGCCATGGAGGTCGTCCTTCCTTCGTGCGTCTTCGCGGTCGCTTTTCCTCGTGTTCTCGTCATCGAGGAGGACGCTAGACGAGACCACCGACAACGCTCGAACCGCACTGCCAGCGGCTGTGGATCACGTCGACCAGCGCACCACCTGTGCCGCCAATCTAGCCCGAACAGATGTTCGATCCGACTATTCTCCCGGCGTGTCGCCGTTCAGCGCTCGCTGGCGGGCAGACCCAGGGTGTGGTGCACCGCCCGCCAGACCTCCTTCGGGGTGAAGCCTGCGTCGAGGGCTTGGCGAGCCGTCCGCCCGCCTAGGTCGCTCATGACGAACTGGTCGGCCCAGACCTCGTAGTAGCCCGGGCCGAGCGCCCGCTCCATCCGCGCCCAGAACTCCGTGTGCCTCACTGCTCTCCTCGATCCGGTGGAACGTCGTGCGTCATGTCAGCAGCAGCCTCTCCAACCGGCGTCGGACCAGGAGCAGACCACCGACGCCCAGCGCGAGGAGGTAGAACACCGAGACCAGGGAACCCCAGGTCAGCGAGCCCGTGCTGAGCTCCCGGCAGAGCACCACCCCACGGTAGAGGGGGGTGCACTCCACCACCCAGCGCAGCCAGTCGGGGTAGGCGGTGACCGGGAAGAACGTCGCTGAGAACAGGAACATGGGCAGCATGCCCAGCGTGACGTATTCGAAGTCCTGCCATGACCGCATGAAGGTGGTGAGCGCCATGCCCACGGCACCGAAGGCGAGCCCGATGAGCAGGGCCGCAGGCACGACCAGGACCGCCCACCAGGAGCCGACCAGTCCCATGGCCAGCATGACCACGACGAAGGCGGCCGAGTAGGCCCCACCGCGCAGCAGTGACCACGCCAGCTCGCCGCGCGCGACGTCGAGGGTGGTCAGCGGCGTGGCCAGCATCTGGTCGAAGAGCTTGCTGTACTTCAGCTTGAAGAAGAAGTTGAAGGTGGCATCCAGCAGCGCCCCGTTCATGGCGGAGGCGGCCAGCATCCCAGGCGCGACGAACTCGCGGTAGCCGATCGGCTGACCGTTGAACGTGAAGCCGTGCACGAGGGTGCCGACGCCGATGCCGATCGAGAGCAGGTAGAAGACCGGCTCGAGGAAGCCCGTGGCGAACACCGCCCACGCCCGGCGGTAGGCCAACAGGTTGCGGTGGAGCAGCAGCGAGACCGCCTCCCCCGCGCGCACGGGCCGCGCGACCGCCGCGTTCAAGGCGGCGTTGACGAGGGCCATCAGGTCACCAGCCGTCGGGTCAGCCGGCGCACGGTCCAGCGCCAGCCCACGACCGCGAGGACGCTCAGGTAGACGACGTGGAACGCCGCCCAGCCCCAGTCCACCTCACCCAGCACGAGCATCCGGGTCAGATGGACGCCCTGCCACAAGGGCGTCACCTTCGCCAGCCCCTCGAGCACGGGCCCGAGGTTGTCGATGGGGAAGAACGTGCCGGAGAAGAGCGTCAGCGGGATCATGCCGAGCCGGAAGACCAGCGAGAAGGCCGACTCGTCCGTCAGCCCCGCGGCGAACCCGAACATGGGCGCGGCGAAGGCCAGGCCCACCAGGAGCTGGACGGGAAGCGCCACGATCGTGCCCCACACGGAGTAGAAGACGCCGAAGGGCGCGAGCACGAGGAGGAACACACCGCACGAGAACAGCACGCGCACGAGGATGAAGCCGAGCTGAGCCAGGACGATCTCGCCGACCGTGAGCGGCGAGGCGATCATCGAGTAGTAGATGCGCTGCCACTTCACCATGCCCATGACGGGGTAGGTCGTCTCGCTGAACGCGATCGTCATCGCCTGGACGGCGACCATCCCAGGAGCGACGAACGCCAGGTAGGAGGACGCCCCGTCCAGGCCGGCCGGACCGACCGTCACGAAGCCGCCCAGCAGCACCCCGATCGCCACGACGTAGAAGAACGGCGTCACGAACGACGTGATGACACCGCCCTTCCACGTCCGCTTGTAGACCGTGACCCAGTAGTCGACGAGACGCAGCGCGCCGCTCAGCGGGGACGTGAGGGTGCTCATCACTCGACGAGGCTCCTGCCGGTGAGCCGGAGGAAGACGTCCTCGAGGGTGGCTCGCCGCACGAGGCTCGTCTCCGGACGCAGACCACGCGAGAGCACCTGGCCGAGTGCATGCTCACCGTCGTCGGTGTAGAGCAGCAGGCGGTCCGGCAGCACCTCGATGCGCTCAGCCAGGTCCTCGACCTTCGCCGCCACGGCCTCGTGCTCGCCGACGCCGAACCGCACCTCCGCGACCTCACGGGTCGAGTAGCGCTCGATGAGGTCGCGAGGCGATCCCTCCGCCACGATGAGCCCCTTGTCCATCACCACCAGCCTGTCGGCCAGCTGCTCGGCCTCGTCCATGTAGTGGGTCGTGAGCACGAGCGTGACGCCCTGCTGCTTGAGGCGGAAGAGCCGGTCCCAGATGACGTGGCGCGCCTGCGGGTCCAGCCCGGTCGTCGGCTCATCGAGGATGAGGATCTCGGGCCGGTTGATCAGGCTCCGCGCGATCGTCAGGCGCCGCTTCATGCCGCCCGACAGGTCCTCGACCTTCGCCCGGGCCCGGTCGGTCAGCTGGACGAAGTCCAGCAGCTCCTCGATGCGCCCCTTGACCTCTCCTCGGGGCAGCCCGAAGTAGCGTCCGTAGACGTAGAGGTTCTCCCAGACGTTCAGCTCGGTGTCGAGGGTGTCCTCCTGGGGGCAGACTCCGATCCGTGCCCTGATCTCGGCGCCGTGCGTCGCCGGGTCCAGCCCGAAGATGCGCAGCTCTCCCCCGCTCACCGGAGAGACGCAGCAGATCATCCGCATGGTGCTCGACTTGCCGGCGCCGTTGGGACCGAGGAACCCGAACGCGACACCGCGGCGCACGTCGACGTCGATGCCGCGCACGGCCTCGAGCTCGGAGCCCGGCTTGCCGAAGGACTTGCGCAGGTCGCGCGCCCAGATCATCGACGCCGCCGGCCCGGCGGCCGGATCCATGGGAGCCGAGGTCATGGGTTCGGGCACGATGCCGACCCTAGGACGACGCGCCGACAAGCGGAAACGCAGGGTGTGCGGCGGGCAGGCAGCGGGCGACCCTGTCGGCGCGCCGGGCTGTCGGTGCCGTGCGTCAAGATGGCGGCATGGCTCTCGACCGCTTCAGCGAACCGACACGCACCTGGTTCTCTGCCGCCTTCGCGGAGCCGACCCCTGCCCAGGAGGGCGCGTGGGAGGCCATCAGCAAGGGCCGTCACGCCCTGGTCGTCGCGCCGACGGGCTCGGGCAAGACGCTGAGCGCCTTCCTGTGGGCGGTCGACCGGCTGTTGACGCAGCCACTGCCGGAGAAGGCCCGGCGCACGCGGGTGCTCTACGTCAGCCCGCTGAAGGCGCTCGCGGTCGACGTGGAGCGCAACCTGCGCACGCCCTTGGTGGGCATCCGGCAGACGGCCGAGCGGCTGGGTGCGACTGCGCACGAGGTCCGCGTCGGCGTGCGGTCGGGAGACACGCCGGCCAACGAGCGGCGGCGTCTCACCACGACGCCTCCCGACGTTCTCATCACCACTCCCGAGTCGCTCTTCCTCATGCTCACCAGCCAGGCACGGGAGTCCCTCCGAGGCGTCGAGACCGTCATCCTCGACGAGGTGCACGCCGTCGCGGGCACCAAGCGTGGGGCTCATCTCGCGGTGACACTCGAGCGCCTCGACGCCCTGCTCGAGACGCCCGCGCAGCGCGTCGGGCTCTCGGCCACCGTGCGCCCGCTCGAGGAGGTCGCCCGCTTCCTGGGCGGCAGCCGGCCCGTCGAGATCGTCGCACCGCCCGCCTCGAAGCAGTGGGACCTGCAGGTCGTGGTGCCGGTCGAGGACATGACCGCCCCGGAGGAGTACGACGAGGAGGCCGGCGACCCCCAGCGCAGCAGCTCGCTGTGGCCGCACGTCGAGGAGCGGGTGGCCGAGCTCATCGGCCAGCACCGGTCGACGATCGTCTTCGCCAACTCGCGCCGGCTCGCCGAGCGCCTCACAGCGCGGCTCAACGAGATCGCATCGGAGGCATCGCGCGACGCGGGACCAGCCGCCCAGCTCATGGGCCAGGCCGGTCAGAGCCAAGGCGCGGAGACCGTCATCGCCAAGGCGCACCACGGATCAGTCTCCAAGGAGCAGCGCGCCCTCATCGAGGACGACCTGAAGGCCGGTCGGCTCCCCGCAGTGGTGGCCACCAGCAGCCTGGAGCTCGGCATCGACATGGGGTCGGTCGACCTGGTCGTGCAGATCGAGTCGCCCCCGAGCGTCGCGAGCGCCCTGCAGCGCGTCGGTCGCGCCGGCCACCAGGTCGGGGAGGTCTCGCGCGGGATCCTCTTCCCGAAGCACCGCGGCGACCTGGCGCAGACCGCGGTGGCGGTCCAGCGGATGCGCACCGGTGCCATCGAGTCGCTGAGCGTCCCCGCGAACCCGCTGGACGTCCTCGCCCAGCAGGTCGTCGCGGCGACGGCCATGGATGCCTGGGACACGGACGAGCTCTTCGACCTCGTGCGCCGCTCCGCGCCGTACTCCTCGCTTCCGCGCAGCGCCTTCGACGCGACCCTCGACCTGCTGGCCGGCCGCTATCCGAGCGACGAGTTCGCCGAGCTGCGCCCGCGCATCGTCTGGGACCGGGTGACGGGCACCCTCACCGGCCGCCCCGGGGCGCAGCGTCTGGCGGTCACCAGCGGCGGCACCATTCCCGATCGGGGCCTCTTCGGCGTCTATCTCGCCACCGGCGAGGGCCCGGGACGTCGGGTGGGCGAGCTGGACGAGGAGATGGTCTACGAGTCCCGGGTCGGGGACGTGTTCGCGCTGGGCGCGACGAGCTGGCGCATCGAGGACATCACTCACGACCGCGTCCTGGTGACGCCTGCTCCGGGCGTGCCCGGCCGGCTGCCCTTCTGGAAGGGCGACACCCTCGGTCGACCCGCGGAGCTCGGGGAGGCGATCGGCGCCTTCACCCGCGAGCTGGCGGCGCTCCCGCCGGCGGCGGCCGAGGCCCGCGCGCGGGAGGGCGGACTCGACGAGTGGGCCGCCGGCAACCTCGTCACCTACCTGAGCGAGCAGAGCGAGGCGACTCGGGTCCTGCCGAGCGACACGACATTGCTGGTCGAGCGTTTCCGTGACGAGCTCGGCGACTGGCGACTCGTCGTCCACTCCCCCTACGGCACTCCGGTGCATGCTCCGTGGGCCCTGGCGATCAATGCGCGGCTCCGCGAGCGCTATGGCGTCGACGGTCAGGCGGTGGCCTCGGACGACGGCATCGTCATCCGCATCCCCGACACCGACGCGGAGCCGCCGGGCACCGACGTCGTGGTCTTCGACCCGGGCGAGATCGAGGACATCGTCACGACGGAGGTCGGCGGCTCGGCTCTCTTTGCCAGCCGCTTCCGTGAGTGCGCCGCCCGCGCCCTCCTGCTGCCCCGTCGCGATCCGGGCCGGCGCAGCCCGCTCTGGCAGCAGCGACAGCGCTCGGCCGCCCTGCTCCAGGTCGCCGCGCAGTTCCCCTCCTTCCCGATCGTCCTCGAGGCGGTGCGGGAGTGCCTCCGCGACGTCTACGACCTGCCGAGTCTCGTGGCGCTGTTGCGTCGCGTCGAGCGTCGCGAGGTGCAGGTGGTCGACGTGGCGACCACCGCCCCCTCCCCCTTCGCGCGGAGCCTGCTCTTCGGCTACGTCGCCCAGTTCATGTACGAGGGGGACTCCCCCATCGCCGAGCGGCGTGCCGCCGCGCTGTCGCTGGACCAGGGTCTGCTCGCCGAGCTGCTCGGCCGGGCCGAGCTGCGCGAGCTTCTCGATCCCGAGGTGCTCGTCGAGCTCGAGGCAGAGCTCCAGCGCCTCGCGCCCGACCGGCGCGCCCGCGACGCCGAAGGAGTGGCCGACCTGCTCCGGCTGGTCGGCCCGCTGAGCACCGACGAGGTGCACCAGCGCTCCGCGGCAGAGGCCGGGACGTGGCTGCAGGACCTCGCCGCTGCCCGCCGGGTGGTGAGCGTTCGGGTCGCGGGCGACCAGAGGTGGGCCGTGGTCGAGGACGTCGGCCGTCTGCGTGACGGCCTGGGCGTGGCCGTGCCGCCCGGAGTGCCGGCCGCCTTCACCGAGCCGGTCGAGGACCCGCTCGGCGACCTCGTCTCGCGCTTTGCCCGCACGCACGGGCCGTTCACGGCCGACGAGGTCGCGGAGCGGCTGGGCGTCGGTGTGGCCGTGGTCAGACACACCCTGCAACGCCTGGCAGCACGCGGCCGGGTGCTCGACGGTGAGTTCCGGCCCGCCGGCGTGGTCGGCGGTCAGGAATGGTGCGACGCCGACGTGCTGCGGACGCTGCGACGCCGCTCCCTCGCGCGGCTGCGTCATGAGATCGAGCCGGTGGAGCCGGCCACGCTCGGCCGGTTCCTTCCCGCGTGGCAGCGGGTTGCCGCGAGCTCGAAGGGGCTCCGGGGCATCGACGGGGTGCTCGCGGTCGTCGACCAGCTCGCCGGGTGCCCCGTGCCGGCGAGCGCGCTCGAGCCCCTCGTGCTGGCTGGCCGCGTGGTCGACTACGAGCCCGCCTATCTCGACGAGCTGATGGCGACCGGAGAGGTGCTCTGGGCGGGGCACGGCACGCTTCCCGGAGCCGACGGCTGGGTGTCGCTCCATGCTGCTGACAGCGCCGACCTCAGCCTTCCTGAGCCCCTGCCACTCGCCGATCTCGACCACCGCGACATCGAGCTGGCAGATGCGGTCGTCGACGCACTGGCGCCCGGGGGCGCGTGGTTCTTCCGACAGCTCTCCGACGCGGTCGGCGCGCAGGACGATGCTCGCCTCAGCGGCGTGCTCTGGCACCTCGTGTGGGCCGGCCGGATCAGCAACGACACCCTCGCCCCGGTGCGCGCGCTCACCGGCTCCGGCACGCCTGCGCATCGCACCCGGCGCCAGCCGCCGCGAGCCAGACTCAGCGGCGGACGAGCTCGACTGCCGGCCCGATCGGGGCCGCCCGAGACGGCCGGACGGTGGGCGCTGCTGCCGCAGATCGACCCCGATCCGACCCGTCGGGCACACGCGGCCGCCGAGCGCCTGCTGGAGCGGCACGGCGTCGTGACCCGCGGCGCCGTCGTCAGCGAGCGGGCTCCCGGCGGGTTCGCGGCGGTCTACAAGGTGCTGAGCGCCTTTGAGGACTCCGGGCGAGCTCGTCGGGGCTACTTCATCGAAGGGCTGGGCGCCGCCCAGTTCGGCACCGCGGGCGCCGTGGACCGACTGCGGACCTACGCCCCGAGGCCCGACGACCCGTCCAAGCCCGCGGCCGTGGCACTCGCTGCGACCGACCCCGCCAACCCCTTCGGCGCCGCACTGCCCTGGCCGCCCTCCGAGGGTCACAAGCCGGGACGCAAGGCGGGCGCGCTCGTCGTCCTCGTCGACGGGCACCTCGTCCTCTACGTCGAGCGCGGTGGACGGACACTGCTGACCTGGTCGGAGGACGCCGAGCAGCTTGATCCGGCGGCCGAGGCGCTGGCAGAGGCGGTACGCCGCGGCGCCTTGGGCCGTCTGACCGTCGAGCGAGCCGATGGCGACCGTCTGCTCGGCTCCGGTAACACGCCACTGCGACGTGCCCTCCAGTCCGCAGGCTTCGTCGCCACCCCCAAGGGGCTCAGGATCAGCGATGCCCGAAGGTGACGCCGTCCTCCGGACCGCCCGACGACTCGACAAGGCGCTCACCGGACGTGTGCTGACGCGAACCGATCTCCGGGTGCCTCGCTTCGCCACCGTGGACCTGGCCGGTCAGACGGTCTCAGGCACCGTGACCCGGGGCAAGCATCTCCTCACCCGCATCGGAGAGGAGTGGACGCTGCACACACATCTGAAGATGGAGGGCTCCTGGGCGACGGTTGCTCCGCGACAGCGGTGGCCGAAGCCGGCCCACACGGCGCGCGTGGTGCTCGAGACGGCTGAGGTGCATGCCGTCGGCTTCCAGCTCGGGATCGTGGAGATGATCGCCCGGACCTCGGAGACGTCGGCGTTCGCCTACCTCGGGCCCGACGTGCTGGGACCGGACTGGGACGAGGAGGAGGCGGTGCGCCGTTTGGGCGGCCATCAGGACCAGCCGATCTTCGACGCCCTGCGCAACCAGACCAGTCTGGCCGGCGTCGGCACGATGTGGGCGGCGGAGATCTGCTTCACGATGGGCGTGCACCCGACCACTGCCGTCCGCGACGTGCCAGACCTGGCGCGCATGGTGCGCGTCGCCCACCTCAAGCTGACCCAGGCCGTGCAGAGCCGGCCGCCGCTCAACGCGGTCTACGGGCGCGGACGAGCGCCCTGCCGCAGGTGCGGCACCCCGGTCGACCGACTGGAGATGGGCGAGGAGGGTCGACTGAGGCCGGCGTACTTCTGTCCGCACTGCCAACCGGCGATCACCTGAAGTTCGGGATCCGACCCCCGAGCGCCTGGCCTTAGCGTGGCGCCCATGCACGGCGGTGTCCTCGCGGTCTTCATCACCGTGGTCGGCGCGCGTGCGCTGGTGCCTCTGACGATCCCGAAGTGGCCGCTGCCAGGCGTGCTGGCCTCGCTCGTCCTCGACGCGGTCGACCACTCGATCTTCCAGGCGTTCGGGTACGACCCACCCGCCTACCAGGGCTACGACAAGGCGATGGACACCTACTACCTTGCGATCGCCTACATGGCGACCTTGAGGAACTGGTCGACGCTGCCCGCCTTCTCGGTGAGCAGGTTCCTCTACTTCTACCGCCTCGTCGGGGTCGTCGCGTTCGAGCTGACCCAGGTCAGGGCACTGCTGCTGGTCTTCGCGAACACCTTCGAGTACTTCTTCATCGCCTACGAGGGCCTTCGGACGCGGTGGGACCCGCGTCGTCTGGGCCTGCGCCGGTGGGTGTGGGTCGCGGGCTTCATCTGGGTGGTCATCAAGCTCCCGCAGGAGTGGTGGGTCCATGTCGCGCAGCTCGACTTCACCGACGAGCTCGCCGCGCACCCGTGGTTCGGCCCGCTCATCCTCGTCGCACTGGGCGTGCTGGCGCTCGTTCTCTGGTTCGTCGTGCGGCCGCGCACGGCGCCTCCCGACTGGCCGCTGAGACTGAGCGCCGACCCGCTCCCCGAGCCGATCGACACCGCGGCGGAGGCAACTGCCTGGACGGCTCGGACCACGCCGCTGCTCTCCTGGGCGACGCTGGAGAGGGTCGTGTTGGTCGGCCTGCTCTCGGTGCTCTTCGCGCAGGTGCTGCCGGGCGTCGACGCGAGCGCCCTCGAGGTGTTCGTCGGGGTGAGCGTCTTCGTCGTCATCAACGTGGCGATGGCGCTGGCCGCCTATCGGCGCTCGCTGTCCCTGGAGTCGCTCGCGGTGACGTTCTTCGTCCGCGCGGCGGTCAACACGGCGCTCGTGGTCGTCGAGGGCCTCGTGCTGGACCAACTCGGCGGGTCACTCACCTTCGGGCACGCACTGTTCTTCGTGCTGCTCATCAGCCTCGTGACGACCATGCACGAGCGCTGGTATCCGGTCTACGACTGGCGGCGCACCCACGAGGGATCGGGGCCGGCACCGCTCCACGAGACGCCGCGTGAGCGAGAGGCGACCTAGGCCCGAGCTAGGCCGCGGACGCCACGACCTGGGAGCCGGTGGCACGCACCGGGATCGGCGTGGGGGCGGTTGCGGCCTCTTCGACGGCGACCGCGTGCGAGACCTGTCGCAGCACCTCGGAGAGGCGCACGTCGAGGGCGCTGCACAACGAGGCGAGCAGCTCGGAGGACGCCTCCTTCTGGCCGCGCTCGATCTCGGAGATGTAGCCGAGGCTGACCCGTGCCTCCGCGGAGACCTCGCGCAGCGTCATGCCGCGCTCCATCCGCTGAGCGCGGAGCACGTCGCCGAGAAGTCGACGGAACAGCACCATGCGGACTGCCTCCTCACATCGGGCCGCCATCCGGCCTTCATCTTGCCTCGCCACCACGGTGACGCTGACCCAACGCTACCTGAGAGCAGTCTGTTCCCGCAGGCGCGCCTCCAGCGCGGCGAGGACCACCTCGCACGTGCTCTCCTGGATCTCGGTGCGGTCCCCCTCGAGCTGGCGCCTCTCGGAGGTGAGAAAGCCGGGGCCGGCCAGCCCGACATACACCGTGCCCGCGGGCTGGTCCTCCTGCGAGTCCGGGCCGGCCACGCCCGTGGTCGCCAGCCCGTACGTCGCGCCGGTGGTGGCGCGGACCCCGCTGGCCATCGCCTCGGCGCACTCCGCGGAGATCACGCCGTGGGTCTTCACGATGGCCTCGTCGACGCCGAGCATCGAGACCTTGAGCTCGGTGGCGTAGGTCACTGCGCCGCCGAGGAACGTCTCCGACACGCCGGGGATGTCGGTGAATCGCACGGCGAGCCGGCCGCCGGTCAGCGACTCGGCAGTGGCGACCGTGCTGCCTTCCGCGCGCAGCAGGATGTGGACGCGGGTGCCGATGTCTGTCACGACGCCGATGGTAAAGCGCCGCTGGTCGGCCTCGCGCCCGCCATCGGCTCGATGAAGGTGCCTAGGCCGAGCGGAGTGCGTGGCGCTGCCTCCAGACGCCCGCGAAGAAGGTGTAGCCCGACCAGAGCGTGAGGGCGACCGCGACCGCCAGGCACGCCTCGAAGCCGTAGAAGAGAACCTCGCCCGGGACGTGAAGCCACTCCGGGAGGTCAGGATCGCGCAGCGGCAGGCACAGGCCGCCCAGCGCGACCGCCTGCACCGCGGTCTTGATCTTGCCGAGCTGGTCGGCGGGGATGACGACCCGCTTGAGAATCGAGAGCCGCAGCAGCGTCACGCTCCACTCGCGCAGGAGGACCACGATCGTCACCCACCACCAGATGTCGCCGACGATCGACAGGCCGATGAACGCCATGCCGGTGATCGCCTTGTCGGCGATCGGGTCGGCGATCTTGCCGAAGTTGGTGATCAGGTTGTGCTTGCGCGCGAGGTCGCCGTCGATCTTGTCCGTGATCATGGCGACGACGAAGATCGCCCACGCGAGCACCCGGAGCGAGGCGTTGTCGCCGCCCTGAGCCAGCAGTGCCCAGCCGAAGAACGGCACCAGGACGATGCGCAGTGTCGTGAGCACATTGGGCACATTGAGGTTGCTGACCTGGCGCTCCGTCATCACACGACCTTCGCGACCAGGTCGACGCCGTCGGTGGCGACGACCACCGCTCGCACGAACTCCCCGACGCTCGCGGAGGAGTCCAGCACCGTCGTGGAGCCGTCGACCTCCGGACCCTGATGCGCGGCGCGGCCGGACGTCCCGTCCGTGACGGACTCGATCAGCACGTCGACGTGCTCCCCGATGCGCTCCTCGGCTCGTTGGGAGTTCAGCTCCTCGACGAGGGCCTGCACGTGCTCGTAGCGGGCCCGAACCTCGTCCTCGTCGAGCTTGAGCTCGTCGGGGAAGCCGGCCGCCTCGGTGCCGTCCTCGTCGGAGTAGCCGAAGACGCCCGTGACGTCGAGGCGTGCCGCGACCAGGAAGTCGCAGAGGATCGCGAGATCCTCCTCGGTCTCCCCGGGGAAGCCGACGATCACGTTGGACCGCACACCGCCCTCCGGCGCGTAGGAGCGGACCTTCTCCAGCAGCCCGAGGAAGCTGTCCGGGTCGCCGAACCGCTTCATCCGCCGCAGGACCACGTTGCTGGCGTGCTGGAACGAGAGGTCGAAGTAGGGCGCGACCCCCGGCGTGGTGGCGATCGCCTCGATCAGACCCGGTCGGGTCTCAGCCGGCTGCAGGTAGGAGACCCGGACCCGCTCGATGCCGTCGACTGCCGCGAGCTCCGGGAGCAGCGTCTCGAGGAGCCGCAGGTCGCCGAGGTCCTTGCCGTACGACGTCGAGTTCTCGCTCACCAGGAACAGCTCGCGCACGCCCTGACCGGCCAGCCACTGCGCCTCGTGGAGGATGTCACTGGGACGGCGGCTGACGAACGAGCCGCGGAAGCTGGGGATCGCGCAGAAAGTGCATCGCCGGTCGCAGCCGCTCGCGAGCTTGAGGGGCGCCCACGGCCCGTCGTCGAGTCGAGCCCGCACCTCGTCGAACCCGGGGGTCGACACCGCGGAGGCGTCACGTTCGACCGGGCTGATCGGCAGCAGAAGGCGCCGGTCCTGCGGCGTGTGCGGGTGGTGGGCCTCGCCGCTGACGATCGCGCGGAGCTTGGCGGCGATGTCCGGGTAGTCGTCGAAGCCCAGGACCGCATCGGCCTCCGGCAGGCTGTCCGCCAGCTCCTTGCCGTAGCGCTCGGCCATGCAGCCCACGGCGACGACTGCCTGCGCTCGGCCCCCCTTGTTGGCCGAGCTCTTGAGGTCGGCTGCCTCCAACAGGGTGTCGACGGAGTCCTTCTTGGCCTGCTCGACGAAGCCGCAGGTGTTCACGACGACGGTGTCGGCCTCGGCGGGGTCGGTGACGAGCCGGAACCCTCCCGCAGAGAGTCGGCCGGCGAGCTCCTCGGAGTCCACCTCGTTGCGGGTGCACCCGAGGGTCACCATGGCCACGGAAAGCTGCGTGTCAGTCGTCATGATCGGGGTTCACCCTAGCCGCGCGGCGAGTACCCCGACGAACCCGGACGGCCGCGCGCGGGACGTCATGCGGACGGTGCAAGCGGTTGCTCCGTCCGCATGACGTCCGCTGGCGCCTAGTTCGACCCGTATGTCTGCTGGGCGGCCCGGCCGGTCTCGCCGACGGCCTCGGGCTTGCCTCCGTCGACGGCGACGGTCGTCGACCCGTCGGAGGCCTGGACGCGCACGGGCGGCGAGGCTCGGAGCGTCTTGGACTGTCCGAACGCCAGCGAGCCGGAGAAGACGACGTCGCCGCCCCCGTCGCGGACGACGACGTCGGCTCCCCCACCGGCCGCGGTGATCGTCACCGGGACCGCCGCTGCAGGCTTGCCGTAGGGGTTCCCCGTGCCCGCCGAGCCGCTGCCGAGGCTCGGAGCGGGCGGCGGGGCGGTGGTCGACCCGTCGAAGACCAGGCGCGCGACCGACCACGCCAGCACGATCGCCATCACCGCGGCGACCAGGACGGACCAGTTCGGGCCGCCCTTCATCCGGCGGATCGGCCCGCCGGCGCCGGTGGCAAGCTCGGCCTCGAAGACGCGGCGCGGGTCGATGGGGGCGTCGGCGTAGGTGGCGTCGTAGGCCGTCAGCAGGGGGGCGACGTCGACACCCAGGACCCGGGCAAGGGTGCGCAGATGGCCCCGGGCATAGAAGTCACCGCCGCACGGGCCGAAGTCGTCGACCTCGATCGCCTCGATCACGTGGGGGCGGATGCGGGTGCGATCGGCGAGCTGGTCGACCGACAGACCGATGCGGGTGCGGGCGGCCGCCAGCTCCGGCCCGATGACCGGGTCGGCCGCCGGAGTCGGGCCGAGGTCGTCGATGACGAGCGGCTCGACCGGCTCGCCGGGACGGGCGATCGGCGTGACCCCGTCGAGGTCGTCGATGACCGGTCGCCGCAGCTCGCCCGCCTCCGGCAGGGAGGTGCGGGTCTCGTCGTCCCGCTCGGAGGGGTCGAGCTTGAGCGCGTTGGCGCCGATCGTGGAGTAGTCATGGGTGACCTCGGCCCGCACGGCCGTCAGCGGCTCACGCAGCGGTGACGGCGTCGGGCTCGCCACGGCCGGCCGCTCGGCCGTGTCGGACAGCGCGTCACGCTCGACGGCACGGGTCGGCTCGGCGGCCTGGTCAGCGGTCTGGTCGGCAGCGGTCTGGTCAGCGGCGTCGTCGGCCACGTCCGGATCGATCTCGACGATCGTGGTCTTCTCGCCGGCTAGGTCCGCCAGGCGTGTCGAGAGCTCTCCGGTGCCGCCTGCGACGACGGTCGCCAGTCCGAGCGGCACAGCGAAGGGGGCGCCGTAGAGCCGCTGGGACAAGACAGCGTGCCGGCGACCCGCGGCGGGCAGCGCGGCCAGCTGGGCCTCGTCGTCCTCCGGCAGGAGGACGAGCCGGCCGTCGCGCCACCAGGAGCGGCGTGGGAGGTGCTCGACCTCGTCGAGGTCGCGCCACGGGATGCCCTGCCACACGCGGCCCAGACGCACCCGCACCCCGTGCTCGTCGGCGACCAGCAGGGGCGTGCGAGCGTCCCACGCGGTCAGCAGCTGGTAGGCCGCGACCGCGAGCAGGACGATCGCGAGCACGATGTCGACCGCGCCGGCATGGCGGACGAGAAAGGCCAGCGCCAGTGCACCGGCCAGTCCGCCGACAACCGCCGCGAGGCGGCCGTTGCGGCTGATCTGGACGTCGCCGCTCCTCGTTGTCCTCTTGTTCTCGGCCTTCACAGCTCCCCCTGCAGCGTTGCGATCACACTGTCGAGCTCATCGGGCTTGACGAGCACGTCTCGCGCCTTCGACCCCTCGCTCGGGCCCACCACTCCCCGGCTCTCCATGATGTCCATCAGGCGGCCCGCCTTGGCGAACCCGACGCGCAGCTTGCGCTGCAGCATCGAGGTCGAGCCGAACTGCGTCGACACGACCAGCTCGATGGCCTGGATGACGAGCTCGAGGTCGTCGCCGATGTCGTCATCCAGCTCGCGCTTCGATGAGGCCGAGGCGGTGACGTCGTCGCGGTACGACGGCTCGAGCTGCGTCTTGCAGGCCTTCACGACCCCGGCGATCTCGGCCTCCGACACCCAGGAGCCCTGGACGCGGATGGGCTTGGAGGCGCCCATGGGCAGGAAGAGGCCGTCACCCTGGCCGACGAGCTTCTCGGCACCCGGCTGGTCGAGGATGACGCGGCTGTCGCCGAGCGACGACGTCGCGAAAGCCAGCCGCGACGGCACGTTGGCCTTGATCAGTCCGGTGACGACGTCGACCGAGGGCCGCTGCGTCGCGAGCACGAGGTGGATGCCGGCCGCGCGGGCGAGCTGGGTGATCCGGACGACCGAGTCCTCGACGTCGCGCGGGGCGACCATCATCAGGTCGGCGAGCTCGTCGACGATGACGAGGAGGTAGGGGTACGGCGCCAGCTCCCGCTCGCTGCCCGGCGGCACCTCGACCTTGCCCGCGCGGACCGCCTTGTTGAAGTCGTCGATGTGGCGGAAGCCGAAGTTGGCCAGGTCGTCGTAGCGCATGTCCATCTCGCGCACGACCCAGGCCAGCGCCTCGGCGGCCTTCTTCGGGTTCGTGATGATCGGCGTGATCAGGTGCGGGACGCCCTCGTAGGCGTTCAGCTCCACCCGCTTGGGGTCGACCATGATCATTCGCACCTCGTCGGGCGTGGCCCGCATGAGGATGGAGGTGATGAGCGAGTTGATGAATGACGACTTGCCGGAGCCCGTGGCACCCGCGACCAGCAGGTGCGGCATCTTGGCCATGTTGGCGACGACGAAGCCGCCCTCCACGTCCTTGCCCAGGCCGGCGACCATCGGGTGGTGGTCGCCGCGGGCGGTGCCGGAGCGCAGCACGTCGCCCAGGGAGACGATCTCCTTGTCGAGGTTCGGGATCTCCACGCCGACGGCGGACTTGCCCGGGATCGGGCTGAGGATCCGGACGTCGGCACTCGCCACGGCGTAGGCGATGTTCCTCTGGATGTTGGTGATCTTCTCGACCTTCACGCCGGGGCCGAGCTCGACCTCGTAGCGCGTGACGGTCGGGCCGCGGGTGTAGCCGGTGACCGCGGCGTCGATGTTGAACTCGTCGAGCACCTGGGTGAGGCGGCCGACGACGTCGTCGCTGGCCTTGGAGCGTGCCTTGTGCGGCGAGCCCTGCTTGAGCAGGTCGTTGCCCGGAAGGGTGTAGGTGACGTCGCCGGACAGCGACAGCTGCTCCACACGCTGCGGCAGCGGGCTGTGCGGCGGCGGCTCCAGCTCAGCCTTCTCCTCGGGTCGATCCTGGCGCGCGCCGGGCCTGGCCCGACGGACGGTCGGCTCGACCGGTGCCTCCGGGGCGTCCGCGACCTCCGACATCACACCGCCCGCTCGCGCTGCGTCCTCGGTCGGGAGCCCGTCGACGGCTCCGTCTCCTGTCGGGGCGAACGGGTCGTCGGCGAAGAGCTGGTCGAGATCGACCTTGCTGCCACGGCGACGACGCTTGCGCATCTCCCTGTCCTCGAGCACGGGGGTGTCGTAGGCCGGGTCGCCCATCTCGGGGTCGATGAACGAGTCGTCCATCTTCTTCTTCGCGGCGTTCCGGCGCCGCGCGATGGGCTGGGTGTCGTGCGGCCCGACGGAGAACTCGTCCTCCTCCTCGTGCTCGCGGCCCAGTGCTCGGTCGCGGAGGGTCGCGAGTTTCTCGGGCACCTGGTAGAGCGGGGTGGACGTCACGACGAGCACGCCGAAGAAGGTCAGGAGGAGCAGCAGCGGGACGACGACGTACGCCGACCGCAGCAGGTCCAGGAGCAGGGCGCTGACGACGTACCCGATCGCGCCGCCGGCCTCCTGAAGCGACGCCGCGTTGCCGCCCTGGGGCTGGGGGTTGCCGTTGGCGATGTGCACGATGCCGAGGACGCCCAGACTGAGCGCCGACCAGCCGATGACCTGGCGACCCGCGGGGCCGGTGCTCTCGGGGTCGCGCATGGTGCGGGCGGCGACGTAGACCAGTGCGAGCGGGACGAGCCAGCCGACCTTCCCGACGCTGCCGGTCACGATCGTGCGGACGAAGCCCAGGACGCCACCCTCGATGCCGAACCAGACCGCTCCGGCGACGACGAGAGCCAGCCCGAGGATGAAGAGCCCGACACCGTCGCGGCGGTGCTCGGGCTCCAGTTCACGGGCACTGTGGCCGACGCTTCGTGCCAGCGTGCCGATGCCGTGGGCGACGGCGAGCCACACGGCGGCCACTCCGCGCAGGAGCGCGACGAACAGGCTGGCGACGGGACCCCGGCCGGTGCGGACGGCTCGTGGCGCGGGGCGACGCATGCTGGCGCCCCTCGCCGCGGGCTTGCGAGCGGTGCGGGACGTGGATCGTGTCGTGGTGGAACCGGTGCTCCGGGCGCGGCTGCTCGGTGCACGACCCTTGGATGAGGACGTGCTCTTGCTCCGCGACCCCGGCGGGGAAGACGTACGGGTCGCCATGAGACCAACCTATTTCAGAACCACACCCGTCACAGGGATCACAACAGTGCGTGTCGCGGTGAGTCGGCGCGCGGCTGGGTACCTCCCAGATCCACACCACCGCGGATCTGGGAGGGCCCGTGACCGAGCAGCGTGGACATGAGCGGAGCGCCGCCGACGTACGACACGACATGGTGCGGCTGTTGATCGAGAAGGTCCGCCGCGACCCCTATCCGTCGGGGACGATGATGGACCTCATCGAGGAGATGCTTGCGCCGGAGGACGTCCCCGTCTACGCCGGCGCACTGATGGAGAAGATCCAACAGGACGAGTTCCCCAGCCTGGATCTGATGACGCGCGTCAGGGACCTCGCCTGACCCACCACTGCGGACGGACTGCGGTTTGGGACCAAGGTCCCAGGGTACCGACCGGCCAGAGCAATGAGGGATTGCTCACACACGCGAGCAGGGTTTGCGCACGGGTCTCGTGCGCGGTCCTGCACAAGGGAGGACACATGCCTTCGACATCGAGGGTGGCGGCCGCCGTCGCCGCCGGCTACATGCTGGGCCGCACCAAGAAGCTGAAGCTGGCCATCACGGTGGGGACCATGCTGGCCGGCAAGCGCCTGGCTAGCAAGGACACCGGAGCGCTGCTCCGCACGCTGAGCGAGAACCCTGAGATCAAGAGGCTCGAGGACCAGTTGCGTGGGCGCCTCATGGACGCTGCGAAGGCCGCAGCCGTCAACGTCGCGACCTCGCGGGTCGAGGCGATCACGGCCTCGCTGCGCGACGGCGGCGCCAAGGACGAGGACTCCGAGGAGGAGGACGAGTACGACGAGGACGAGTACGCCGACGAGGAGACGGACGAGCCCGAGGACTCCGACGAGTCGGACGAGCCCGAGGACTCCGACGAGTCGGACGAGGAGCCGCGGCGGCCGAGGAAGGCCGCAGCGAAGAAGTCGCCCGCCAAGAAGGCACCCGCGAAGCGAGCGCCGGCCAAGAAGGCGCCCGCCAAGAAGACCGCGGCCAAGAAGACCGCTGCGGCGGGGTCCGCCGCGAAGAGGACCTCCTCGAGAGCGACGACGACGAAGGGCGCGGCGAAGAAGACGACCGCGCGCTCGAGGGGCTGATCAGGATGGCGAACAACCAGGCCAGCGACCGCCTCAAGGAGGCGTCCGGCGAGCTGCTGAAGGTCGTCGGCGACCGGGCGATGAACTTCGTGTCCAACTCGGCAGGAGGGCTCACCGACCGCCTCGAGGATGTCGCCGGGGGCGGCCCCGTCTCCGGTCTCGTCGGCGGCGCCCTTCGCTCGAAGGCCGAAGGCAAGTCGGCCGCGGGCGGCGCTTTGAAGGGCGCGATGTCGGGTCTGAAGGACAAGATCACCGGCGGAGGTGGCGGCAAGGGCAAGGGCAAGCCCGAGACGAAGGCGACCACCATCCTCGAGGACATCGACGTCGGCGTGCCCGTCTCGGTGGCGTACAACCAGTGGACCGAGTTCGCCAGCTTCCCGCAGATGATGCGGAAGGTCGAGAAGGCCGAGGCCGAGAGCGAGACGAAGATCAACTGGAAGGCGCAGATCTTCTGGTCGCACCGTTCGTGGGAGGCCTCGATCGTCGACCAGGTGCCGGACGAACGGATCGTCTGGAAGTCGAAGGGCCAGAAGGGACACGTCGACGGGGCCGTGACCTTCCACGAGCTCGCGCCGAACCTGACGCGGGTCTCTCTCACGCTCGAGTACTTCCCGCAGGGACTCTTCGAGCGCACCGGCAACCTCTGGCGGGCTCAGGGGCGACGCGCGCGCTCTGAGCTGAAGCGCTTCCGTCAGCACGTCATGACCCAGACGGTCCTCGACGAGGACAGCCTCGAAGGGTGGCGCGGCGAGATCCACGATGGCGAGGTGACCAAGTCTCACGACGACGTGGTCGAGGAGGAGCAGCGCGAGCAGGACGAGCGCGCCGAGGACCAGCCCGATGAGGGCGCCGAGGACGCGTACGAAGACTCCGACGAGGGCGAGGAGCCCGAGGACGAGTACGACGAGGGCGCCGAGGACGAAGGCGAGCCTGAAGACGAGGACGAGGAGTCCGAGGAAGGCGCCGAGGACGAGGCCGAGCCCGAAGAGGAGCCCGAGGACGAGTACGACGAGTCCGACGAAGGCGCCGAAGACGAGGCCGAGCCCGAAGAGGAGCCCGAGGACGAGTACGACGAGTCTGACGAGGACGCCGAGGACGAAGGCGCGCCCGAAGAGGCCG
>NZ_BAAIGC010000015.1:0-125808 GCF_054653495.1 Nocardioides sp. AN3 | reverse complement strand
AGCCGGCATTTCGGGCCCTCTTGGTGTGACCGGACAAGGCCAAATTGAGGTATATCCCGCTGAGGGGGGTTCCGCTCACGCAGCGGGCGGGTGAAGTGTGGCCCGCGGGTCCGCTGTCGGCGAGGGGGACCGTCTCCAGCGCACTCTCACTCTGACAATCGGCAAGTGGGAGGTCTCATGATGATCAGAAGCACCCGCAACAGAATGCTTCTCGCCGCAACGACGGCTGCGATCGCCGTCGCTCCGTTCGTGGGCACAGGAACAGCCGCCGCTCACACCGGACATCACGGTCACTCGGTCTCCATCACCACGGTGCTGACCGGACTCGCCGCGCCACGAGGCATCGCGTTCGACGGCCAAGGCAGCATGTATGTCGCCGAGTCCGGGGTGGCGGGCGAAGGCCCCGCCGGCCTGACGCACACCGGCATGGTCAGCAAGTACCGCTGGGGCAGGACGACACCCAGCTGGTCGACGTCGTTCGACTCCGTCTACGCCAGCGAGGACCCGAGCCAGCCTCCGGACGTGCTCGGCCCCGAGGGCCTCAGCTCGACCACCAGCGCCTGCGGCTACCGCGGCAGGCATCACCACGGTCACGACCTCGGCAGGGCCGCGTGGCACCGCAGCCACCGGAAGGCCTGCCAGGTGACGATGATCATGTCGGAGTCGACGCCCGGCGTCCTCGCGTCTTCCGATGGCAAGGTCAACGCTCCGCAGGCCGGTCACCTCTTCCGCCTCGACGGCAAGACGGGTGCGGCGACGGACAAGGCAGACGTCGGGACCCAGATGTACAACTGGACGAACGACAACAAGAGCCTGTTCCCCAGTGACTTCCCGGACTCCAACCCCTTCGGCGTGCTCGTCACCCAGGACCACCGCAGCGGACGGCCCCGCACGTTCGTCGCCGATGCCGGCGCCAACACGATCTCCGAGATCATGCGTGACGGCACCGCCCGGATCATCGCCTACATCCCGAACGAGACGGCCGCGCCGTTCCGCGACGCCACGCCGACCTGCATCGCGCAGGGCCCGGACGGCTGGCTGTACGTCGGCACGCTGCACCTGGTGGCGAACATCTTCGGCACGGTGAACGGCGACCAGTCCGACGTGTGGCGGGTGAACCCGAACGCGAACTACCCGACGGCCCCCCAGCTGTGGACGTCCGGCCTGACCACCGTCACGGGCTGCACCTTCGACCGCTCCGGCAACTTCTGGGCGACCGAGATGTTCCAGGGCGGTCTCCAGGCACCGGTCCCCGGTGACGTCGTGAAGATCCCGTTCCGCCACCCGAGCTCGCACAAGCGGATCGGCTTCGGGAGCCTGCTGCTGCCGGGAATGATCGCCCAGGGTCCTGACGGCGCCATGTACGTCACGACCGGCTCCTCAGCTCCCGGTAAGGCGGGCGGAGTGGCGCGCATCGGCAAGTGACGAGCTGTCCCCTCAGCGCCGGCCGCCTCGGGGTGGCCGGCGCTGGTCGTCTACGTCGGCCCCCACGCGGATCACGCCATCGGCAGCGCTAGACTTGACGCTCGTTCAGACAGGGGAGCCCGACCATCGGGCTGAGAGTGCGGGCCACCGCAGACCCTCCGAACCTGATCCGGTTAGCACCGGCGAAGGGAGTCACGATGCGCATCCGCGCGCTCGTCATCACCGTCACCACCGCGCTCGCTCTCACGGGCTGCTCGCTCAGCGGCAGCGGGAGCGACAACACGGCGTCGAAGGGGTCCAAGGGCGCCGAGGCGCCGAGCGACGTCGTCCTCGTCACCCACGACTCCTTCACGCTCCCCCAGGAGCTGAAGGCGCAGTTCGAGAAGACGTCCGGCTACAAGCTCGTGGTGAGGCAGAGCGGAGACGCCGGCGCCCTCACCAACAAGCTGGTCCTCACCAAGGACGACCCGACGGGCGACGTGTCCTTCGGTGTGGACAACACGTTCGCCTCGCGGGCTCTCGACGCGGGCGTCTTCGCCGACTACACGCCGCGCGACCTGCCGGCCGGCGCCGCCACGTTCGATCTCCCGGGCGACGGCGGCAAGAAGCTGACCCCGGTCGACAACGGCAACGTGTGCGTCAACGTCGACACAACCTGGTTCCAGGCCCACCACCAAGCGCCGCCCGCCACGCTGGACGACCTGACGAAGCCGGCGTACAAGGGTCTGTTCGTGACGCCCGGCGCCACCACGTCCTCGCCGGGACTGGCGTTCCTGCTGACGACGATCGCGACGTACGGCGACGCCTGGCCCGCCTACTGGAAGAAGCTGCTGAGCAACGGCACCAAGGTCGACGACGGATGGGAGGACGCCTACACCGTCGACTTCACCCAGGGCGGTGGCCACGGCAAGAGGCCGATCGTGCTGTCCTATGACTCCTCCCCGGCCTTCACCGTCAAGGGTGGCGTGTCGAGCACCCAGGCGCTGCTGGGCACGTGCTTCACCCAGGTCGAGTACGCCGGCGTGCTGGCGAAGGCGAAGAACCCGAAGGGGGCCGAGGCCTTCGTCGACTTCCTCCTCAGCCCGGAGGTCCAGAAGGCGCTTCCCGACGCGATGTATGTCTTCCCCGTCGCCCACGGCACCCCGCTGCCGGCCGAGTGGGCGAAGTTCGCCGTGCAGCCCACCAAGCCGCTGACGGTCTCGCCGCAGGACATCAACGCTCATCGTGACGAGTGGCTCCGCACCTGGAGCGACCTGGTCTCCCAGTGACGCCCGTCCGCCGGTCGAGTAGCGAGCGCCAGCGAGCGTATCGAGGCTCGCTCCGCCGGGCTCTCGCGCTGCTCGCGCTGGCGGCGCCACCGGTCGCAGTGCTGGCGTTGTTCTTCGTGCTGCCGGTCTGGGGGATGGTCTCTCGGGGGTTCTCCGACGGGATCGGACCGGTCCTCGAGGTGCTCGGTCGACCCCGGGTCCATCGGGTGCTGTGGTTCACCGTCTGGTCCGCGACGGTGGCGACGGCGCTGAGCGTGGTCCTGGGTCTGCCCGCGGCGTACGCACTGCACCGGCTCACCTGGCCCGGCCGGCCGGTGGTCCGCGCCGCGCTCCTCGTGCCCTTCGTGCTGCCGACGGTGGTCGTCGGGGTCGCCTTCCGCCAGCTGCTCGGCGAGGCGGGCCCCCTCGGCTTCCTCGGCCTGGACGGGACCGCGGCCGGGATCGTCGCCGGACTGGTCTTCTTCAACGTCGCGGTCGTCATCCGCACCGTGGGCGCCGCATGGGAGTCGCTCGACCGGCGTGCCGCAGAGGCTGCGGCGGCCCTCGGAGCCGGCCCCGTGGTCGTCTTACGCACGGTCACACTGCCGGCGCTGAGACCGGCGATCGTCAGCTCCGCGACGGTGGTGTTCCTGTTCTGCGCCACCGCATTCGGCGTGGTGCTGACGATGGGCGGCCTGCGCTACTCCAGCGTCGAGACCGAGATCTACCTGCTCACGACCAACCTCCTCGACCTGCAGGCGGCCGCGGCGCTCTCGATCCTGCAGTTGGTCGTCGTCACCGTCCTCCTGGCGTTCGCGGCACGCCTGCGGGTCTCGACGGCCGTCCGCCGCACCGTGCCGCGACCCCAGCGTCCCCGCCGGGCCGACGTGCCGGTTCTCCTCGTGACCGCCGTGCTGCTCGCCCTCGTCGCGGCACCGCTGCTGACCCTCGTGGTCGGCAGCCTCCGCACTGACGGCGGCTGGACCCTCGCGAACTACCGCGCGCTCGGCACCCCCGGCACCGCCCTTCTCGTCCCGGTGACCACGGCGCTCGTGACGAGCCTGCGGACGGCGGTGGACGCCACCTGGATGGCGCTGCTGCTCGGCGGGCTGGTCTCCGTCGTGGTCACGCGACGCTCGCACGGACGCATGGAGCGTCGGGCCCGTGTCGTGCTCGACGGGTTCTTCATGCTGCCCCTGGGCGTCTCGGCCGTCACCCTCGGGTTCGGGCTCCTGCTGACACTGGGCTCCTTCCGGGAGAGTCCGCTGCTCGTCCCGATCGCGCAGGCGCTGGTGGCGCTTCCCCTCGTGGTGCGCATCCTGGTCCCGGTGCTCGGCGGCGTCGACGACCGGCTGCGTCAAGCAGCGGCCTCGCTCGGCGCCGGACCGCTGCGCCAGTTCGCCACCGTGGACCTGCCGGTGGTGTGGAAGCCGCTTCTCGCGGCCGCCGGCTTCGCCTTCACCGTGTCGCTGGGCGAGTTCGGCGCCACCAGCTTCCTCGTCCGTGACGAGAGCCCGACCCTGCCCGTGGTGATCTTCCGGCTCATCGGCCACCCGGGCGCGATGAACTACGGCATGGCGCTGGCGGCGTCGGTGGTCCTCGCGGCCGCGACGGCGGCCATCATGCTCCTCGTCGAGCGTCTGCGTGTGCCGTCGATCGGTGCGTTCTGATGCTGTCGCTCGACCACGTCTCGGTCTCCTACGACGGCCACGAGACCGTCCACGACGTGAGCTTCGACCTGGCCGACGGGCACGTGCTCGCCGTGCTGGGGCCGTCCGGCTCGGGGAAGTCGACGCTGTTGCGCGCCATCGCAGGCCTCGAGCCGGCGCGCGGAACGATCGCCTGGGACGGGCGGTCGATGGCCGGCGTCCCGACCCACAAGCGCGGCTTCGCCCTCCTGTTCCAGGACGGACAGCTCTTCGAGCACCTCTCGGTGGGGCGCAATGTGGAGTACCCGCTGCGGCTCCGCCGCGGTCAGGGAGAGCGGCTGCGCCGCGGTCAGGGAGAGCGGCTCCGCCCCGGTCAGGGAGATCGGCTCCGCCGCGGTCAGGGAGAGCGGCTCCGCCGCACGGGCGGCCGCGCTGCGCGCGTGGCGGAGCTGCTCGAGCTGGTCGGGCTGGGCGGGTACGGCGACCGCTCGCCCAGCACGTTGTCGGGCGGTGAGCGTCAGCGTGTCGCACTGGCCCGAGCGCTCGCGGTGGAGCCGCGGCTGCTCCTGCTCGACGAGCCGCTCTCGGCGCTGGACGCCGGGCTGCGGGAGCGCCTGGCTGCCGATCTGCGCCACATCCTCCGCGAGGCCGGCACCACGGCGCTCCTCGTGACCCACGACCAGGAGGAGGCGTTCGCCGTCGCGGACCGCCTCGCGGTCCTGCGTGGGGGCCGGCTGGTGCAGGAGGGGGCAGCGGCCGACGTCTGGGCCGCGCCGGCCGACGCGGAGACCGCCCTGTTCCTCGGCTATGCCCACGTGCTGGACGGGGAGCCGGCGCGTCGGCTCCTCGACGGTGTCAGTAGGCAGGACGCGGCCGCGGCCGCGGACGCCGGGGCGGCGCGGGTCGCCGTACGCCGCTCCGCTCTGGTGCTCGACCCCAACGGCGCGATCCCGGCGTCCGTCGTGTCCGCCCGCGCGACGCCGGAGGCCGTGCGCCTCGTCGTCACGGCGGACGGCATCGGGACGCTCGACGCCGTGGCCCCGCTCGATCGACACCCGGGGCCGGGGGAGCGGGTGCGCCTTCGCCTCGACTCCACCCGGCTGGCGCTGCTGCCGCCTGGCTGAGGCCGCCTGGATGAGAGGGCGGCCTGTCGCGGGTCCTAAACTTTGCCGCATGCATCGCCGCGCCCAGATCACGCTCGTGGCCAACGCCGTGCTGATCGGGATCGCTGCCATCATCGTCTCGATCGTCACCGGCAAGAGGCTCATCGACCCTGACGGGAGCTTCCTCGGCCCGACCTGGATGCGGCTGCCCCTGCTCCTGCTGGCCGCCCTCGCGCTCGACCTCGTGCCCCGGACGTTGTGGGAGTCACGGTTCAAGCCGACACTGTGGCAGTCCATCGCCGCCCGTCGTCTGCGCACGCACTGGAACCGTGAGCGGCTGACCCTGGTGGCGCTCGGCGTCGTGGGCTTCTACGTCGTCTACGTGAGCTACCGGAACCTGAAGTCGGCGCTGCCGGCGCTCATCCATGCGCAGTACGACCACGAGCTGCACCTCATCGACAAGGCGCTCTTCTTCGGTCATGAGCCGGGTGCGGTGCTGCAGGCCGCACTCGGGACGCATGCGGCGGCGTGGTTCCTGTCCTACATCTACCTGTGGTTCCTGCCGCTGGTGCCGATCGCGGTGACCTGCTGGCTGGTGTGGTCCAAGGACCTCTCCTACGGCTACTGGTTCGTGTGCGCGCAGGCGCTCGCGTGGACGCTCGGCACGATCTCCTACTACGCGCTGCCCACGGTCGGGCCCGGGCTGCAGTATCCCTTCGTCTACGCGCCGCTGACCCACACGCCGACCACCGCGCTCATGGACTCGCTCGTCAATGCGAGGCACAACGCGTTGTGGGACGCTCAGGCGAAGGCTGCCCAGACGGTGGCGGGCTTCGCGTCACTGCATGTCGCGATCACGCTCCTGACGGCCCTGATGGTGCAGTACACGGTCGCGATGAAGTGGCTCCGCGTCGTCTTCTGGGTCAACTTCAGCTGCACCTGCGTGGCGACGCTCTACTTCGGGTGGCACTACGTCTCCGACGACGTCGCAGGCGTCATGATCGCGCTGACCGCGTTCTACCTGGCCGGCATCGCGAGCAAGCAGCAGTTCCGCCGGAAGGGGTTCGTGCGACGCCAGGCGGCGCAAGCGGCGCGCGAGGCGCAAACGACAACTGTGTAGTTTCGTCAACACGACACGCCGGCGAGATCTGGAAATTTTGGGTCTTCTGTTTCTTCTGTGACTGCTGAGCATTAGCGTGAGGCGAGTGCTTCGACTCGCCACTCCTGTCACCGGCCTCTCGGCCGCGCTCTGCGGCGCCCTCTCGGCCACGGTTCTCGGCGTCTCCTGCACCGTCGTGGCAGCCTCCGCCGACCCGACCCCGCCACCGTCGGCACACGACGTGCGGGACGCCCGCCGCGCGGTAGCGGCCGCGGCCGGCGACGTCGCCGGCGTCCAAGCCGCCCTCGCCGCCGCCAACGAGCGGCTGCGCCGCAGCGCGATCGCCGCCGAGCAGGCGGAGGAGGCGTTCAACGGCGCGCGCTACCGCGCTGCGCAGGCCGGACAGGTGGCTCGACGTGCAGCGCGACGGGCCACAGTCGCGCGTGCGGACCTCGAGCGCCGGCGGTCGGCGTACGCCTCGACCGTGCTCGCCAGCTCACAGATGGCGCCGCAGCTGACCGCCTTGTCGGCTCTGGGCAGGGCCGACGGCATCGACGCGCTGATGGAGCGCGTCTCGACCATCGACAACGCGCAGACCGCGCTGGACCTGCAGTACCAGCGGTTCCTGGCCGCGTCCGCCCTCGCCAAGGCCGCCGACGGCCAAGCCCGCGCGGCGGATCGAGACGCCCAGAGCGCCCGCGACGAGGCCGCCACCGCCCGTGCGGTGGCGCAGCGCAGCGCCGACGCCGCCGCGGCCGAGGCCACGGCGATCACCCAGGAGAGGGCCGTGCTCGTCCGCAGGCTGGCGCGCCTGCAGCACATCAGCGTGGCGACGGCCGCCGCGCGGCAGCGGGCGCTGGAGCATGCCGCGCTGGAGCATGCCGCGCTCGAGCATGCCGCGCTTGAGCATGTCGCGGGGACTGCCGCCTCCGCAGCCCAGTCGGCGCCGAGCGCTGCCAAGCCGACCCCCGAGCCGGATCCGACGCCCGAGCCGACCTCCGACCCGACGGCGTCCGACCCGGCGCCGGCACCGCAGCCCGATCCCGATCCGCCCGCCCCGGCGGGTGGTGCCTCGGCGGCGATCGCCTTCGCACGGGCCCAGGTCGGAGAGCCGTACGTCTGGGGAGCGGCAGGACCGGACAGCTGGGACTGCTCGGGGCTGACGATGAAGGCATGGGAGGCCGGCGGGAAGTCGCTGCCGCACTACTCCGTCGCGCAGTACGAGCAGTCCACGCCGATCAGCGCGAGCCAGTTGCGCCCTGGCGACCTGGTGTTCTGGGCCGACTCCGCCAGCCCGAGCTCGATCTTCCATGTCGCGCTCTATATCGGCGACGGCCGCATCCTCCATGCGCCACGCACCGGTGAGCCCGTCCAGGAGGCGTCGATGTACTACTGGACCGCCCCCAGCTTCTACGCACGCCCGTGACGGGGCACCCGTGATGGAGGTCATGTTCGGTGCGGGAGCGGCCTGGCTACCGTGGCGCCATGGTGGCGCAGCCCAAGGATGAGCCCAGCCTGACGGAGCCGGTGCCGGCGGGGGTGCAGGATGCCGGCGGCGACCTCGTCGCGGGGATGCGGGACCTGCTCGACGGCGCCTACGCCGATGTCCGGCGCCAGGTCATCAGCGGCCTGGTGCCGCACGCGTCCGTGCTTCAGGACGCCGAGACGATGTCGCACGCCGACTTCCGTGAGCGGGTCCGCGACCTGCTGGCCGAGCTCGCGGCCAGCGGCCTGACGGGCTTGGGCTTCCCCGAGGAGTACGGCGGGGGAGGCGACGTCGGCGCGAGCATCGCCGCGTTCGAGGCCCTTGCACACGGCGACCTGTCCGTGCTCGTGAAGTCGGGCGTGCAGTTCGGTCTCTTCGGCGGTGCGATCCTCCAGCTCGGCACGAAGCGGCACCACGACGCCTACCTCGCCGACGTCGTCGCGGGCAGGAGGCTCGGCTGCTTCGCGATGACCGAGCACGCCCACGGCTCCAACGTGGCCGCGCTCGCCACCGTCGCCCGCTACGACCCTGGGACGCAGGAGTTCGTCATCACGACGACCCGCGAGGACGCCTACAAGGACTACATCGGCAACGCCGCCCGCCATGCCGAGCTGGCGGTCGTCTTCGCCCAGCTCGAGGTGCCAGGCGAGCCCGGGGCCGGCGAGCGCGGGGCTGGCGAGCACGGGGCCGGCGAGCACGGTGCGGAGCGACACGGGGTGCACGCGTTCGTGGTGCCGATCCGTCACGACGGCGAGCCCGTGCCCGGCGTACGCATCGGTGACGACGGCCCCAAGATGGGCCTCAACGGTGTCGACAACGGTCGCCTCTGGTTCGACGGCGTGCGCGTGCCGCGGGAGGCCCTGCTGAACCGGTTCGCCGACGTGTCGCCCGAGGGCGTCTACAGCAGCCCGATCGAGAGCCAGAGCCGCCGGTTCTTCACCATGCTGGGGACCCTCGTCCAGGGACGGGTCAGCGTCGGCGGTGCCGCGATCACCACAGCCAAGGTCGCGCTCGCGATCGCGGTGACGTACGCCGGTCGCCGTCGTCAGTTCGAGGCCACCGACCCCGAGAGCGAGCAGCTGCTGCTCGACTACGGCATGCACCAACGTCGGCTGCTGCCGCTGCTGGCGCGGACGTATGCGCTCCACTTCGCGCAGGAGGTGCTGCGCAATGACCTGCACGCGGTCTTCTCCGGTGCGCTGTCGGCGGACGTCGATGGCACCGCTGACACCGCTGACGCCGCTGCAGACGAGCTCGCCCGCCGCACCCTGGAGTCGCGCGCCGCCGGGACGAAGGCGCTCGCCACCTGGCACGCGACCCGGACCATCCAGGAGTGCCGGGAGGCGTGCGGCGGCGCGGGCTACCTCGCCGCCAACCGATTCGCGGCCTTGAAGGCGGACACCGATGTGTTCACGACCTTCGAGGGCGACAACCACGTGCTGCTGCAGCTCGTCGCGAAGGGCCTGCTCACCGACTACGCCGGCGAGTTCGAGGACATGAACCAGCTCGGGATGGTCCGCTTCGTCGCCGGACTCGCGGTCGACACCGTCATCGAGCGGACCGCGGTGCACAAGCTGCTCGAGCGGGTGCGGGACCTGCTGCCGGGCGGCGGGTCCGACACGGATGATGCTCAAGGTGATCGAGCAGCGAGCGAGCGCATCGAGATCCGCGATCCCGACTACCACCTCGCGATGCTGTCCTTCCGCGAGGAGCACCTCCTCAGCGGCGTCGCCCGGCGGCTGAAGGCAGGCGTGGACAAGGGCGGCAACCCGGGTGCGGTCTTCTCGTCGGTCCAGGACCACGTCATCGCCGCTGCCCGGGCGCACGTCGAGCGGCTGGTGCTGGAGGCGTTCGCCGTGAAGGTCGCCGCGACCCCCGCGGGTCCGGTCCGTGCGGCACTCGTCCTGCTGCGCGATCTGCACGCCCTGAGCGTCATCGAGTCGGACCGAGCGTGGTTCATGGAGCACGGCCGCCTCTCCTCGGCGCGGTCCAAGGCGATCACCGCCCAGGTCAACGCGCTGTGCCGCGAGGTCCGTCCTCTCGCGCAGCAGCTCGTCGACGCCTTCGGCATTCCCCGTGAGCTCCTTCGCGCCGAGGACCTTCTCGGATGAGCAGCCCCAACATGCGCCGAGCAGACGCAGATGCCCACGTCAGCCCAGGCGAGCGGACGCAGATGCCCACGTGGCGCGGGCATCTGCGTCCACTCGGCGGGTTCCGCGCGGGCATCTGCGTCCGCTCGGCGTGCGTAGGCTGGGCAGTCCATGGTGACTGAGCACTGCGACCGCCTCCCGGGAGTCCCGGAGGTGGGCCGAGCGGTGCTGCTGCCGGGCCGGGCCTACACGCCGGCGATGCCGTTGCTCGCGGCCGTCGTCGACGTGCTCCTGCAGGACGGCTGGGCGGTGCGCGAGGTGTGGTGGACCGCACCCGACGGACTCACCCAGCGGCGCACCGCCGGCTGGGTCGCCGACGAAGCGCGTACGGCGGCCGCCGGGTGGGCCGAGCGTCCGCTGCTGATCGGCAAGTCGCTCGGCACCTTCGCAGCGCCGTACGCCGCACGCGAGCGACTCGACTCCGTCTGGCTCACGCCCCTGCTCGGCGACCGCCGCGTCCGCAAGGGCATCCGCCGCAACAGGGCCCGGCAGCTCCTCGTCGGCGGCACCGCCGACGAGGCGTGGGTCCCCGCCGCGGCAGCGAGGACGCGCGCCGACGTCCTCGAGCTCCCCGACGCCGACCACTCCCTGGTCGTCAAGGGCGACAAGGAGCGAACGCTCGCCTACCGCGCCCAGATCCGCGACGCCCTCACCACCTGGCTAGGGGACGCGTCCGGCCACTGACTGCTCGTCGAGGGATGCAGGGAAATGGCCACTCCCCGCGCGGAGTTCCGCACGGGGAGTGAGTGCTCGGCTGCATACCTCGACGAACAGTCAGAAACCCCGCGCGCCTACTCGCCCAAGACGCCCCGAACATCCACCAACGCCGCTGCGGCGCGCCCCGGTCTGGACTGACGGGAGCGAGGGAGGAACGACCGAGCGGACGGAGGGAAGACCGGGGTTACGAGCGCCGCAGCCGCGCGAGCGGAGCGAGCGCAATCAGACTCAGTGACTCTCGTTCTCAAAACGCTTGAAGGAGTCCTGGATCTCGGCGATGGCGGCGTCGCGTCCGACCCAGTCGGCGCCTTCGACGGACTTGCCGGGCTCGAGGTCCTTGTAGACCTCGAAGAAGTGCTGGATCTCCATGAGGTCGTGCGAGTCGACGTCGCCGATGTCCTGGATGCCCTCGTTGCGCGGGTCGACGGGGACGCAGAGGACCTTGTCGTCGCCGCCCTTCTCGTCGGTCATCCGGAACATCCCGATGGCGCGGCACTTGATGAGGCAGCCGGGGAAGGTCGGGATGGGCAGCAGCACGAGGGCGTCGAGGGGGTCGCCGTCCTGGCCGAGGGTGTGCTCGATGTAGCCGTAGTCGGCCGGGTAGACCGTCGAGGTGAACAGCGTGCGGTCCAGGCGGATCCGGCCCGTCTCGTGGTCGACCTCGTACTTGTTGCGCTCGCCCTTGGGGATCTCCACCAGTACGTCGAACTCCAGCGTCACGACTCGCCTCCGCTTTTCCCGCGGCCGTCGACCGGCCGCACCCTTGACGTGATTCGCCGATCAGTCTCCACGACAATGTGTCGGTGCGCGATTCGAGGACGGGGATGACCGGTGGGACGTGACCGAGGTCACGCGCGACGCGTCGCCCATCGGATGACCCGCTGGATCGCGAGCCTGCTCACCTTCGCGCTGGTCGTGGCGGCCGCGGCGACGGCGTACGAGCTGGGGTGGGTCGAGGAGTGGCTGGACCGGACTCCGGCGGCCGCCCCGGCACCGCAGCCCGAGCCGGAGCCGTGGCAGTCCGCGGTGCCGAGCCCGTCGGCGGCGGCCGTGGCCGTGAGCACGGCAGCGCTGGATCCGGCGAAGGTGCGCGCTGCCCTCGCCGAGCCGCTGCGCGACGCCGACCTGGGGCGGCACGTGCTGGCCGAGGTCGCGCCCCTCGACGGCGGGGTGCCGGTCTTCGCGACGGGCCGCGGCTCAGCCGTGCCGGCCTCGACGACGAAGCTGCTCACGGCCGCCGCGGCGCTCGAGGTCCTCGGCCCCGAGGCGACGTTCACGACGACGGTCGTCCAGCCGGCCGCCGGGCGCATCGTCCTCGTCGGCGGCGGCGACCCGCTGCTCGGGTCGAAGCCGGCCAAGGGTCAGTACCCGCCCCGGGCCGACCTGCGCACCCTCGCGGCGAGCACGGCGGCAGCCCTGCGCCGGGCCGACGTGGTGCGGGTGCGGCTGGGCTTCGACGACTCGCTGTTCGGGTCGCCGACGACGAGCCCGCACTGGCCGGCGAACTACGTGCCCGACGACGTGGTGGCGCCCATCACCGCCCTGTGGGCGGACCAGGGCAACGACGCGACCGGGCGCCGCGAGGTCGACCCGTCTCAAGCCGCGGCCGACCTCTTCGCCGGCGACCTGCGGGCAGCCGGGATCAAGGTGCGTCGGAAGGTCGGCCGGGCGGCCGGCAGCGGCAGCACCGTCGCGCAGGTCACCAGCGCCCCGCTGCGTGAGATCGTCCAGCACACGCTCGAGACCAGCGACAACGACGCAGCCGAGGTCCTGGCGCACCACGTCGGAGCGAAGCTGAGCGGGTCGGGCACCTTCGACGGCGGCGTCGCGGGCGTGCTGGCGACTTTGACCAAGCTGGGCGTCCCCACCGCAGGCCTCCGGCTCTACGACGGCAGCGGACTCTCCCGCGACGATCGGATCGCCCCGGCGACCCTCACGGGCGTCCTCCAGGCGGCCGCGAGGCAGCCCCGGCTGGCCGCGGTGCTCGCGGGGCTGCCTGTCGCCGGCTTCACCGGAAGCCTGGTCAGCCGCTTCGAGGACTCCGGGTCGTCGCCGGCGCTCGGACTGGTCCGCGCCAAGACGGGGACCCTGACGGGCGTCAACGCCCTCGCCGGCACCGCGACCGACCTCGACGGCGGCGTGATGACGTTCGTCATGATGACCGACCGGGTCAGCCCGGCCCACACGCTCGCGGCCCGGCAGGCCCTCGACGACGCGGCGGCCGCCCTCGCAGGCTGCCACTGCTCCCGCGCCGTCACCCCTGGGCCCACCCAGCCGTCGGCTAGCGTCACGTCACATGGGTGACGTGATCGACTGGGACCTCGCCGTACGCATCGGGTCGCGACTCGCAGGAGACGGACCGGCAGTCAGCTCGGCGGAGGCCGCCGAGGTGGTCGCCGAGCTGCGCGAGGACGCGACGCGCTCGACCGGTCTGGTCCGCGACTACACCGGCCTCGCCGCCCCCGACGGGACCGCGCCGGTGCTCGTCGTCGACCGTCAGGGCTGGGTCCAGGCGAACGCCGACGCGTTCTCGGTCGCGCTGGCGCCGCTCGTCGACCGGGTGACGAGCAAGCGTGAGCCGGGCCCCGTCGCCATCGCGATCGGCTCGCGGGTGACAGGCGTCGAGGTCGGCGGCCTGCTCGGCTTCCTGGGCGGGAAGGTGCTGGGTCAGTTCGACCCGTTCCACGACCCCTATGGTCGCCTGCTCCTCGTCGCGCCCAACATCGTGCACGTCGAGCGGGAGCTGGGAGCGGTGCCGGGCGACTTTCGGCTCTGGGTCTGCCTGCACGAGGAGACCCACCGCGTCCAGTTCACCGCCAACCCGTGGATGCGCGACCACCTCTTCGCCCAGATCACGGCGCTCGCCGACACGATGGACGTCTCGTCGATCCTCGACGACGGCCTCAAGCGGATCACCGAGGCGATCAAGGGCACGGGCCAGACCGGCAGCCTCGTCGACCTGGTGAGCAGCCCTGCGCAGAAGGAGATCCTTGACCGCGTCACCGGCGTCATGTCGCTGCTCGAGGGCCATGCCGACGTGGTGATGGACGGCGTCGGGCCGGAGGTGATCCCCAGCGTGGACTCGATCCGTCGGAAGTTCGACAAGCGGCGCCGCGGCGTCGGCATGCTCGACAAGCTCCTGCGTCGCCTCCTCGGCCTCGACGCGAAGATGGCGCAGTACCGCGACGGCGCCAGGTTCGTGCGGCGCGTGCTCGACACGGCCGGCATGGAGCAGCTCAACGCGGTCTTCGCGGGTCCGGAGAACCTGCCCAGCACCGCGGAGATCCACGACCCTGACGCGTGGATGAAGCGGGTTCTATGACGCTGCACCCGTCCGTCGCGGCGGTGCGTCTCGGCGTACGACGGGTGCTGGCTCCGCTCGCGCCCGGTGACGTCGTTCTCGTCGCCTGCTCGGGCGGCCCCGACTCGCTCGCGCTGTTGGCCGCGACGGTGTTCGAGGCACGACGACCGGGGCTGCGCGTCGCCGGGGTGACCGTGGACCACGGGCTGCAGGAGGGCTCGCGGGCGCAGGCCGAGCGCACCGTGACGCAGATGGCGGCGCTGGGCGCCGATGAGACCTTCACGGTGACCGTCACGGTCGAGGACGCCGGCGGGCTCGGCCCGGAGGCAGCCGCGCGTCGGGCCCGGTACGCCGCCCTCGACCAGGTCGGCGACCACCTGGGTGCGAGCGTGACCCTGCTCGGTCACACGCGCGACGACCAGGCGGAGACCGTGCTGCTGGGGCTGGCCCGGGGCAGTGGCGGTCGGTCGCTCGCGGGCATGCGGCGGGCCTTCGACCGCTACCGCCGGCCGCTGCTCGACGTCGCCCGCGACGACACGGTCACCGCCTGCCAGGTCGAGGGCATCGACTACTGGGAGGACCCGCACAACAGCGACCCGGGCTACGCGCGGGTCCGGGTGCGCACCCGCGTCCTGCCGGTGCTCGAGGAGGAGCTCGGCCCCGGCGTCGCGGCGGCGCTGGCCCGCACGGCCGACCAGCTCCGCGCCGACATGGACCTCCTCGACGACCTCGCGGATCAGCGGCTGCTCGAGCTCGGCACGCCGCTGCCGGCCGACGCGCTCGCCGCCGAGCCGGACGCCCTGCGCCGCCGCATCCTCCGCCTCGTCGCCCTGGCCGCCGGCTCCCCGGCCGCGGAGCTGTTCCACGAGCACGTCCTGGCCCTCGACGCGCTGGTCACCGACTGGCACGGGCAGCGCTGGGTCGATCTGCCCGGCCACCTGCGCGGCGTACGCCGTGACGGGATCCTCTCGATCGAGTCGGCCCGCGGCTAGCGGGCCACCGGCCACCCTGCGCCCACCCCTGCGACCCCTCCGCGGGCGCCGCCCGACACAGCCCGGTGGGGGCCGGTTAGGGTGAGCCTCCATGGACGCTGAGCACGTCAAGGACGACCTCGTGGACATCCTCTTCACCGAAGAGCAGATCCAAGCTCGCATCGCAGAGCTGGCCCAGCAGATCGAGAAGGACTACGAGGGCAAGGACCTCCTCATCGTCGGCGTGCTGCGCGGGGCGGTGATGGTGATCGCCGACCTCGCCCGATCGCTCGGGCGGCACGTCGAGATCGACTGGATGGCGGTCTCGTCGTACGGCTCCGGCACCAAGTCCTCCGGAGTCGTGCGGATCCTGAAGGACCTCGACACCGACATCGCGGGCCGCCACGTGCTGGTCGTCGACGAGATCATCGACACCGGCCTCACGCTCAGCTGGCTCCTGGCCAACCTCTCCAGCCGCGGCCCGGCGAGCGTCGAGATCGCCACCCTCCTGCGCAAGCCGGAGGCCCAGCAGATGCCAGTGGAGGTCAAGTACGTCGGCTGGGACATCCCCAACGAGTTCGTCGTCGGCTACGGCCTCGACTACCGCGAGCGCTACCGGAACCTGCGCGACATCGGCACGCTTGCCCCCCACGTGTACTCATGAGGGCGGAGCTCGGCGACCCCGCCGCAGCTGCCCCTCGCCGTGGGGAGGACACCGACTTCGGTCGCGTGGGACAATCGGGTGATCCGGTTCGTTGTCCCCTGAGGGGCAACCTCCCCGGTTCCTGAGTTCGTCGAGTTCGAGAGAAGCCTGTGAAGCGCATCTTCAAGGGTCCCTGGCTGTGGATCGTCGTCGCCGTGGTCGGCGTGCTCCTCGCCCTGCAGTACCTCGCCCCCCACACCGGCGGGGACGAGATCCCCACGTCCCAGATGATGAAGTACATCACCGCCGGCGACGTGCAGTCGATCACGTTCGTCGACGGGGACCAGCAGATCAAGGCGACCCTCGACAAGGGTGTGCGCTCAGGCGGCGACCAGGTCACCACGCACTGGGTGGACGGCGGTCAGCAGGCCCTGCTCAGCGCCGTGCAGACGCAGGTCGACAAGGGCACGATCGAGAAGTTCAACTCCGAGGTCGCCAAGCCCAGCCTGTTGGGCTCGATCATCAGCTTCATCCTGCCGTTCGTCCTCATCGTGGTGCTGTTCCTCTTCCTCATGAACTCGGTGCAGGGCGGCGGCGGTCGAGGGGTCATGCAGTTCGCCAAGTCGAAGGCGAAGCTGATCTCCAAGGACATGCCGAAGACGACATTCGCCGACGTGGCGGGCGCCGACGAGGCCGTCGAGGAGCTCCAGGAGATCAAGGAGTTCCTGCAGGAGCCGGCCAAGTTCCAGGCGGTCGGGGCGAAGATCCCGAAGGGCGTCCTGCTCTACGGCCAGCCCGGCACCGGCAAGACCCTGCTCGCTCGCGCCGTCGCCGGCGAGGCGGGCGTGCCGTTCTACTCGATCTCCGGCTCGGACTTCGTCGAGATGTTCGTCGGCGTGGGTGCCTCACGCGTGCGTGACCTGTTCGAGCAGGCCAAGGAGAACGCTCCGGCGATCGTCTTCATCGACGAGATCGACGCGGTCGGCCGCCACCGTGGCGCCGGCATGGGCGGCGGTCACGACGAGCGCGAGCAGACCCTCAACCAGCTGCTCGTCGAGATGGACGGCTTCGACGTGCGCGGCGGGGTCATCCTGATCGCGGCCACGAACCGTCCCGACGTGCTCGACCCCGCGCTGCTGCGTCCGGGTCGCTTCGACCGCCAGATCCAGGTCGACGCTCCCGACCTCGCCGGTCGCGAGCACATCCTGAAGGTCCACTCGCGCGGCAAGCCGCTGGCGGCCGACGTCGACCTGATCTCCGTGGCACGGCGTACGCCGGGCTTCACCGGTGCCGACCTCGCCAACGTGCTCAACGAGGCCGCGCTGCTCACGGCTCGCGCCAACGAGAAGATGATCACCAAGAGCCACCTCGACGAGGCCATCGACCGCGTCATCGCCGGCCCGCAGCGCCGCACCCGCCTGATGAGCGACAAGGAGAAGCTCATCACGGCCTACCACGAGGGCGGCCACGCCCTGGTGGCTGCGGCGATGCCGCACAACGACCCGGTGCAGAAGGTGACGATCCTGCCGCGCGGGCGGGCGCTGGGCTACACGATGGTGATGCCCGACGAGGACAAGTACTCCCAGACCCGCTCCGAGATGCTCGACAAGCTCGCCCACATGCTCGGCGGCCGGGCGGCCGAGGAGATGGTCTTCCACGACCCGACGACCGGCGCCGGCAACGACATCGAGAAGGCCACCAGCGTGGCCCGCGCGATGGTCACGCAGTACGGCATGACCGAGCGCCTCGGCGCGATCAAGCTCGGCGACTCCGGCTCCGAGCCGTTCCTCGGCCGCGACCTGGGCCACCAGCGCAACTACTCCGAGGAGATCGCCGGGATCGTCGACGAGGAGATCAAGAAGCTCCTCGCCAACGCCCACCAGGAGGCCTACGACATCCTGATCGAGAACCGCGACGTCCTCGACGCCCTGGTCCTCGCGCTGCTCGACAAGGAGACGCTGGGCAAGGAGGAGATCGCCGAGATCTTCAAGCCCCTGCGCCGCCGCCCCGAGCGCCCTGCCTGGACGGGCTCGCCGACCCGCATCCCGTCCGACATCCCCGCCGTCGAGGTCCCGCAGTGGATCCGCGACCGGGCGGCAGCGATGCAGGCGGCCACGCTGGCTGGCGTCCGCGGCACGAACGGTGCCGTCAACGGTGCCGCGACCCCCGCTCCCGCGCCGTCACCCACCGAGCAGGGTCACGCATGATCGAGCCCGTGACGCTGGGCGAGGTCAAGCCGGCCGGCCCGTTCGACCAGGCGCGCGCCGAGGCGGCCGTGCGCGAGCTGCTCATCGCGATCGGGGAGGACCCGAACCGGGAGGGGCTCCTCGACACGCCGGCCCGGGTGGCGCGGGCCTACGCCGAGCTGACCGCCGGCCTGCGCATGGAGGCGAAGGACGTCCTCACGACGACCTTCGACCTCGGCCACGACGAGATGATCCTCGTGCGCGACATCGAGCTGTGGTCCATGTGCGAGCACCACCTCGTGCCGTTCACCGGCGTCGCGCACGTCGGCTACATCCCGGCCGACTCCGGCAAGATCACGGGGCTGTCCAAGCTGGCGCGCCTCGTCGACGTCTACGCCAAGCGGCCGCAGGTGCAGGAGCGCCTGACCACGCAGATCGCCGACTCGCTGATGGAGATCCTCGAGGCGCGCGGCGTCATCGTGGTGATCGAGGCCGAGCACCTGTGCATGACGATGCGCGGCATCAAGAAGGCGGGCGCCCGGACCATCACCTCCGCCGTCCGCGGCACGATGCGGTCCAACGCCACGACCCGCGCCGAGGCGATGGCGCTCATCCACCGCCGCTGACTGTCCATCGAGGTAGGCAGCCGAGCTGACACTTCCCGTGCGGAGCTCCGCACGGGAAGTGGGCATTCGGCTGCATACCTCGACGAGCATGCAGCGGGCTCCCGCGGATAGTCTCGCGCCCATGCCCCAGCGCCCCCTCGTGATGGGGATCGTCAACGTCACGCCTGACTCCTTCTCCGACGGCGGGCGGTTCCTCGCGACCGATGACGCGGTCGCGCACGGGCGGGAGCTGCTGGCCGACGGCGCCGACATCCTCGACATCGGAGGCGAGTCGACGCGTCCCGGCGCGACCCGACCGCTGGTGGAGGAGGAGCTCGCCCGCGTCGTGCCCGTCATCTCCGAGCTGGCGGCGGCCGGAGCGGTGGTCTCGGTGGACACCATGCGCTCGGAGGTCGCCGAGGCGGCCGTGGAGGCGGGCGCGTCGATCGTGAACGACGTCTCCGGCGGGCTGGCCGATTCCCGGATCCTGTCGGTGACGGCGGACGCGGGCGCGACCTATTTGTGCATGCACTGGCGCGGCCATTCCGACGTCATGCAGACGCTGACGTCGTACGACGCCCCCGGAGGTGTCGTCGCCGCCGTGCGTGCCGAGCTGCAGCAACGGGTGGACGCGGCCCGGGCCGCGGGGATCGAGAAGCTGGTGCTCGACCCAGGGCTGGGCTTCGCGAAGACGGCCGACCAGAACTGGGAGCTCCTGCGCGGCCTCGACGCGATCAAGGAGCTCGGGCTGCCCGTGCTGATCGGCGCGAGCCGCAAGGCGTTCCTGGGCAGGCTGCTGCCCGGCACCGACGGTCAGCCACGGCCGGTCGCCGACCGCGAGCACGCCCACACGGCCCTCGTCGCGCTGCTCGCCGCCCACGGCGTCTGGGGGCTGCGCGCCCACGACGTGAGGGCCACTCGCGACGCGCTGGCGGTGGTCGAGAGAATGGGTCCGTGACCCGTCCGACGATCGATGAGCTCGCCATCACCGGCCTGGAGTGCTTCGCCCACCATGGGGTCTTCGACTTCGAGCGGCGCGAGGGGCAGGTGTTCGTCATCGACCTCGTCCTCGGCCTCGACACGGCCCCCGCGGCAGCGTCGGACGACTTGCAAGACACGGTCGACTACGGGAGTCTCGTCGCGGCGGTGAAGGCCGCCGTCGAGCGTGATCCGGTCGACCTGATCGAGACGCTTGCCCAGCGCATCGCGGACGTCTGCACCTTGGACAGCCGTGTTGAATGGGTTCGCGTCACGGTTCACAAGCCGAACGCGCCCATCGACGCGACGTACTCGGACGTCGCGTTGACGATCACCCGAGCCAACGGAGGCCCCGCCCGTGACTGAGACGCCGAACCCGAACATCATCGACGCCGACACGCTCACGGGAGAGATGCGTCCGATCCGGCGCGCGGTGCTCTCGCTGGGGTCGAACCTGGGCGAGCGGCTCTCGGCGCTGCAGGGCGCTCTCGACGCGCTCGCGGACACCCCTGACGTGTGGGTGACCGGCGTGTCCGCGGTCTACGAGACCGATCCGGTCGACAGCCCCGGCGACGCCGGCCTGTTCCTCAACGCCGTCGTGCTCGCCGACACCACGCTCTCGGCGCAGCGCCTCCTGGATCGGGCGCTGGCCATCGAGGACGCCTTCGACCGTCAGCGTGCCGAGGTGCGGAACTCCCCGCGCACCCTCGACATCGACCTCATCGTCGTCGGGGACAAGGTCAGCGACACCGACGAGCTGCAGCTCCCGCACCCGCGCGCGGCCGAGCGGGGCTTCGTCCTCCGGCCGTGGCACGATCTCGAGCCCGACGCGGAGATCCCCGGGTTCGGCGCTGTGGCGGACCTCTTGGAGAAGGCGGGGGAGAAGGGCGTCGTACGGCGCGACGACCTCGTCCTCGACCTCTCCTAGCCGGTGAGCCGGGACCAGCTTCCGGAACCCCCGGAGACTCCTCAGCCGCCGGAGACAGGTCACCTGCGGCCCACCGGTCCCGGCTCGATCACGGCCTGGGCCGTGGGCGGGCTGGTCTTCGGCTGGGTGCTCCACCCCGTGGCCGAGAGGCTGCGCGGCACGGCGCCGGTCGTCACCTGGGTCCAGCCGCTGACGCTGCTCCTCGTCGCCGCGATCATGGGCTGGACCGCCTGGGTGACCTACCGCGCCGTCCAGATCCGCCGTGAGCGCCTCCTCTCGCACCAGGCCGTGAACCGTCTCGTGCTCGCCCGGTCCTGCGCGCTCGTGGGTGCGCTGGTGGCGGGGAGCTACCTCGGGTACGCCGTCAGCTGGCTCGGGATCGACGCCGAGCTCGCCCAGCAGCGGGTGGTCCGCTCGCTGGTGGCGGCGATCGCGGGCGCGCTCATCTGCCTCGGCGGGCTCATGCTGGAGCGCGCCTGCCGCGTACGCCCGGACGACGACCGACCCTGATCCCGGCGGCCTCGCGTGGTGCCGATCGAGACCCGCGCGGCGTTTCGCCGCTCGGTTGGCGGGTGCAGCGGGAAGGATGGCCTACCGTGACCAGCATGGCTTCCCCATCGGCAACATCCGTCACACGGCGTCGTCAGCGCAGCACGCGCGTGACGGTCGCCGTGGTCCTGGTTGCGCTGGCCGCGCTCGCCGTCGTCGGCGCGGTCGTCAGCGGCTCGTGGCTGGTCGTCAGCCTCGCCGCCGTCCTCGCGGTCGCCCTGGGTGCCGCTGCCACGAAGATCACCCACTCCGAGCTGCTGGCCGCGCGGGTCGAGGCCGCACGCGACCGTGCCCAGCAGGCGCAGGGCTACCGCGCCATCACCGACGCCCGCGTCGCCGACCAGGCTCGTCACGACGCCTACATGACCTCTGAGATCAGCCGGCGCACCGAGACGATCGCCGACCTCGAGGCCGCCCTCGCCGCCGCCCACCAGCGTGCCGCGGACGCCGTCCGTGCTCGGACGGAGGAGGCCCGCCGGGCCGACCAGGCCGAGCGCGACGGTCAGGCGCTCGCCGTCCGTCTCGAGCAGGCCGAGCAGCGCGCGGCCGAGGCGATCGTCCGCGTCCACGAGCTCGAGACCGAGCTCGACACCGTCCGCGCCGAGCTGACCGCCGCCCAGACCGCTCAGGGCTGGAGCAGCACCCGCACCGCCTGACCATCCCCGCCGAGCAGACTCAGATGCTCGCCCTGGACCCGCCGAGCGGTCGCAGATGACCACCATGCGTGATCATCTGCGACCGCTCGTCGGCATTCGGCTGGTCATCTGCGCCCGCTCGCGCCGATCGAGGCGGCCATCTGCGTCTGTTCGCCGGGTGTAGCCGAGGTCACAACCCCCTCGCATTTCCACCGTGGAAGCGTCCGCGTAACGTCGTCGTTGCACTGTTCAGAACACGTCCGGTACCCACACCGGCCTCTCAGGCGGAGTCCTCGAGAGGTGGTCGGAGGGACTGGAACGAAAGGCTGAAAGCAATGACTTCTTCGCGTCATCACGGGGTCGCCACTCCGGCCAGCGTGGGGGTGATCGGCGCCGGCCGCGTCGGCGCCGTCCTGGCAGCGGCGCTCCGCCGCGCCGGCCACGAGATCGCGGCGGCCGCCGGCGAGTCCGACGCCTCCCGCGAGCGCATCGCCGACCTGCTCCCGGGCGTCCCGGTGGCGAAGCCGACCGCTGTCGCACGCGCCGCGGAGATCCTGCTGCTCACCGTGCCCGACGACATGCTCGCCAACGTGGTCGTCTCGCTGGTGGGCGCGGGCGCGATCCGCGAGGGGCAGTACGTCGTCCACACCTCCGGTCGCCATGGCCTCTCCGTCCTGGCGCCGGCGCACGAGGTGGGCGCTCACACCATCGCGCTCCACCCGGCGATGACCTTCACCGGCACGGGCGTCGACCTCGACCGCCTCGCGGGCTGCGTCTTCGGGCTGACAGCGGAGACGTCCGACCGCGCGTTCGCCGAGCTCCTGGTCGCCGAGCTCGGGGGGAGCCCGATGTGGGTGCCCGAGGAGATGCGCACGCTCTACCACGCGGGTCTGGCGCACGGCTCCAACCACCTCGTCACGCTCGTGACCGAGGCGATGGAGATGCTCGCCGCGGCCGGTGCCAGCGACCCGGCCGGGACGCTGCGTCCGCTGCTGACCGCCGCCCTCGACAACGCACTGACGCACGGCGACGCGGCTCTCACCGGCCCGATCGTGCGCGGTGACGCCGGCACGGTGGCGGCGCACCTCGAGGACCTCACGGCCAACGCGCCGCAGACGCTGCGGTCGTACGTCGCGATGGCCCGCGCCACCCTCCAGCGTGCCGAGGCCGACGGCCGGCTCCTGCCGATCCGGGCTCGCAAGATCGCCGGCCTGCTCGACGCCGCGGAGCGCTCCGCCCGCATGCCCGTCCGGACCCGCGGGCCCCAGCGTCCCCACCAGGGTCTCGCCCAGCGTCTCCCCCTGTCGGCGGACCGGTGAGCGCCCCGATCCTGGCGAGCAGCCGTGCGGAGCTCGCGTCGATCCTTGCCGGACATCGCGAGTCCGGCCGGCGCGTCGGACTGGTCCCGACGATGGGCGCCCTGCACGAGGGCCACGCCAGCCTGATGCGGGTGGCCCGCGAGCGGGTCGGCGATGGGCCGGTCGTGCTGAGCGTGTTCGTCAACCCGCTCCAGTTCGGTGAGGGCGAGGACCTCGACCGCTATCCGCGCACGCTGGAGCTGGACCTGAAGGTGTGTGAGCGGGAGGGTGTGGACGTCGTCTTCGCGCCGAGCGTGGAGGAGATGTATCCCGGCGGCGCGGGCGCCGACATGACGACCGTGGCCCCCGGTGGCCTGGCCGACATCCTCGAGGGCGCCAGCCGCCCTGGCCACTTCCGCGGCGTGCTCACGGTGGTCGCGAAGCTGTTCGGCCTCGTGCGCCCGGACGTCGCGGTCTTCGGGCAGAAGGACTACCAGCAGCTCGCCCTCATCACCCGGATGGCCGAGGACCTGTGCCTCGGCATCGAGATCGTCGGCGGCGAGACCCAACGCGAGCCGGACGGCCTCGCCCTCTCCAGCCGCAACCGCTACCTGTCCGCCTCGGACCGGGCGGCCGCCACGACGCTCAGCAGGGCGCTGAGGACGGCGCAGGAGCGGGCGTCGTTCGGAGTGCCGCAGGCCCGCTGGGCCGCCATGAGCGTGCTCGAGGCCGAGCCATCGATCGAGCTCGACTACCTCGCCGTGCGCGCGGCGGACCTGGGCGAGCTGCCCGACGATCCCGAGCCCGGCACCGAGGGGCGCATCCTCGTCGCCGCCAAGGTCGGCACCACCCGGCTCATCGACAACATGCCCCTGACGTTCTAAGGAAGCTCGCGATGCTGCGCACCATGATGAAGTCCAAGATCCACCGCGCCACCGTCACCCAGGCCGACCTGCACTACGTCGGCAGCGTGACCGTCGACGAGGACTTGCTCGACGCCTCCGACATCCTCCCGGGCGAGCTCGTGCACATCGTCGACGTGACGAACGGGGCCCGCCTCGAGACCTACACCATCGCCGGTGTGCGCGGCTCCGGGGTGATCGGCATCAACGGCGCCGCCGCGCACCTCGTGCACCCCGGTGACATCGTCATCCTCATCGCGTACGCCCAGCTGACCACCGAGGAGGCGAAGGCGCTCGAGCCGCACGTGGTCTTCGTCGACGCGGACAACCGGGTCGTCACGCTCGGCAGCGACCCCGCCGACGTACCCGCCGGGCACGGCCTCGAGCGCGGGGACCTGGTCGCCAGCCGGTGACGCGCCGCCAGTGCCTGTTCGTCGAGGTATGCAGGCGAATGGTCACTTCCCACGTGGAATTCCGCGCGGGAACTGATGACTCGCCTACATACCTCGACGAACAGGCACGGCACCCGCAGCGCTAGCCTCCCTCCATGACGTCGCTCCCCGGCCTGCTCGCCTCCCGTGACCCGGGATGGACCGAGTGGGCCGACGTCATCGTCGTCGGCTCGGGCATCGCGGGGCTGACGGCGGCCCTTCGGCTGCGGGGTCAGGTCGAGCGGATCGCGGTCGTGTCCAAGGACGTGCTGGCAGCCGGCTCCACGCAGTGGGCGCAGGGCGGGATCGCGGCTGCGCTCGGTCCCGAGGACACCCCCGAGCAGCATGAGGTCGACACCCTCGTCGCCGGCGCGGGTGCCTGCGACGTGGAGGCGGTCCGGGTCCTGGTGACCGAGGGCCCCGACGCCGTGCGCGAGCTCATCGACTGGGGCGCCAACTTCGACAAGGACCCCGAGGGCAACCTCTCCCTGACCCGCGAGGGCGGTCACCGTCGCGACCGGATCGCCCACGCGAACGGCGACGCCACCGGCGCCGAGATCCAGCGGGCGCTCATCGAGGCGGTCAGGCGCGCCCCGGAGATCCGGGTCTTCGAGCACGCCATGGTCGTCGACCTGGTGACGGCGGAAGACGGGGCCGTCGCCGGGCTCACCATCCACGTGATGGGGGAGGGCGACGCCGACGGGGTGGGACTGGTCCGAGCGCGCGCGGTCGTGCTGGCCAGCGGAGGGCTCGGGCAGGTGTTCTCCCAGACCACCAACCCGGCGGTCAGCACCGCGGACGGCATGGCGATCGCCCTCCGGGCGGGCGCGCGGCTGCGCGACCTCGAGTTCGTCCAGTTCCACCCGACGGTGATGTACTTGGGCCCCGGCTCCCGCGGTCAGCAGCCCCTCATCTCCGAGGCGGTCCGGGGCGAGGGCGCGTTCCTAGTCGACGACGACGGCGACCGCTTCATGCCCGACGTCCACGAGCTGGCCGACCTGGCGCCGCGTGACATCGTCTCCAAGGCGATCATGAAGCGGATGCTCGAGACCGGACGCCCGAACATGTGGCTCGACGCCCGGCACCTCGGCTTGGATGAAGGCCTCGGGGATCGAGTAGGCGGCGAGGAACGAGCCGCCGTATCGAGATTCTGGGAGCGGCGCTTCCCCAACATCCTCGCCTCGTGCCGCGCCCACGGCGTCGACCCGGTCACCGAGCTCATCCCGGTCGCGCCCGCGTGCCACTACGCCTCCGGCGGCGTGCACACCGACCTCTGGGGCCGCTCCTCGGTGCCGGGTCTCTACGCCACCGGAGAGGTCGCGTGCTCCGGCGTCCACGGCGCCAACCGGCTCGCCTCCAACTCGCTGCTCGAGGGCCTGGTGTTCTCGCGGCGGATCGCCGAGGTGCTTCCCGGCGAGCTGCGGCCCCTGAGCGAGCCGTCGCGTCACGGCGGAGCGGCGGGTCTCGTGCCCGGCTCGGCGCTGAGGCAGATCCAGGAGATCATGAGCGCACGCGCGGGCGTGCTGCGCAGTGCCGCGGGGCTGTCGGAGGCGGTCGAGCGGCTCGGGGCGATCGCGGCGCAGAAGACGGAGGAGATCGACCCGGCCGCTTGGGAGGCGACCAACGTGCTCACGATCTCGCTCGCCCTCGCCGAGTCGGCGCTCCTGCGCCAGGAGACGCGGGGCTCGCACTGGCGCGAGGACTTCCCCGATCGGGACGACGCCCACTGGGCGGGCCACTGCGACGCCGAGATGGTCGAGGGGGCGACGTCGGTCGCGTTCACGCCGGCGCCCGCCACCGACCCGTCGGCCCCCGGCTACCGCGTCGATCTCGTCACACCTGAAGGAGCTGTCCCGCGATGATCGTCCGCACCGAGCTCGACAAGCTGCCCGCCGAGCTGCGCGCCGAGCTCTCGGCGGCCGGCATCGACGTCGGGGAGCTGTACGACGCCGTCGAGACCGCCGTCGACGAGGACCTGCCCGAGCCGCGGCCGGGCGAGATGCCGGCCGAGGACGTCACCTCGGTCGCCACGATCCCGATCGCCGCTCGCGCCCGGGGCGACTTCGCCGTCCGCGAGCCCGGCGTCGTCTCGGGACTGGGCGTCGCAGCGTTGGTCTTCTGCTACGTGATGGGCCGCGACGTGGAGATCACCGACCGCGTCCCCGACGGCACCCGCGTGCAGCCGGGCGACGTCGTCATGCGGGTGGCAGGCCCGACCCGCGGTCTGCTCACCGCCGAGCGGACGGCCTTGAACTACGCCTCCCACCTCTCCGGGGTCGCCACCGCGACCGCCGCGTGGGTCGACGCGGTCGCCGGCACCCGGGCGCGGATCCTCGACACCCGCAAGACGCTGCCGACGTTCCGCAACCTCCAGAAGTACGCCGTCCGCTGCGGCGGCGGCGTCAACCACCGCTCCACCCTCTCCGAGCTCGCTCTCGTCAAGGACAACCACGTCATCGCCGCGGGCGGCGTGGTGCCGGCGTTCCAGGCGGTGCGCGCGACCTACCCGGGCCTGCCCGTCGAGGTGGAGGTGACGACGCTCGACGAGCTGCGCGCCCTCCTGGCGGTCGGCTGCGACCGGATCCTGCTCGACAACATGTCCAGCGAGCAGATGCGCGAGGCGGTCCAGATCTCCGCGGGACGGGCCACCTTGGAGGCCTCCGGCGGCCTGACGGTCGAGCGCGCCCGCGAGGTCGCGGAGACGGGGGTGGACTTCATCTCCGTGGGGGCGCTCACCCACTCGGTCCGCGTCTTCGACATCGGCTTCGACCTCGAGTCCACGACGGACGCCTGACGATGTCCCTCCTCGCGGTCGACATCGGCAACAGCCACACCATCCTCGGGCTCCTCGACGACGGCGAGGTCGCGGCGGACTGGCGCGTGGCGACCGACGAGCGCAACACCTCGGACGAGTGGGCGGTCCTGCTCCGCGGGCTGGTGGGGAAGCGGCTCGACGAGATCGAGGGAATTGCGGTCTGCGCGACGGTGCCGGCGGTTCTGCACGAATGGCGCGACATGCTCGTCCGGCATTTCTCCGGGCTTCGCCATATCGTGGTCGAGCCGGGCGTGCGCAGCGGCGTGCCCATCCTCATGGACAATCCCCGAGAAGTCGGGACGGACCGGATCTGCAATGCACTTGCGGCCGCCACCCGATATGGCGGTCCGTGCATCGTCGTCGACTTCGGTGGCACCGCCACCACATTCGACGTCGTCAATTCCGCAGGCGCGTATGTCGGCGGCTCGATCGCTCCCGGAATCGAGATCTCCCTCGAGGCGCTCGGACGCCGCGGGGCGCAGCTGCGCAAGGTCGAGTTCGCGAGGCCGCGCTCCGTCATCGCCAAGAACACGGTGGAGGCGCTCCAGTCGGGGATGCTCTTCGGCGTCGCCGCCCAGGTCGAGGGGATCGTCGGCCGCATGATCGAGGCTCTGGGTGTGCCGGAAGCCGACGTCGACGTGATTGCGACCGGATATCTCGCCTCGCTCGTGGCGGACGAATGCCGGTGCTTCACCGATCACGCTCCCTGGCTCACGCTGCAAGGACTGGAATTGGTTTACCGCCGCAATTCCTAGCGGCGGACTTTTCGTGATTCCACGTCGTTGGTGCCGTATGCCATAGTGGAGGCGCTTTTCCATTCGGGCGACGGCAAAGGAATCACGATGGCGCAAAAGGTCCACATCGTTCTCGAGGACGACCTCGACGGCTCGGAGGCGACCGAGACGGTGTCGTTCGCCCTCGATGGTGCGACGTACGAGATCGACCTCAACGACGACCACGCCGCCCAGCTGCGCGAGGCGCTGGCCGTCTACGTGGGACACGGCCGCAAGGTGAGCGGGGGCCGTCGGAGCCCGCGTCGGGCCGCCGCGAGCGCGAACGGCGCCAGCGCAGGATCCGGCTCGACCGCGAGCGCCAAGGAGATCCGTGAGTGGGCTCGCCAGAACGGCCACGACGTCCCCGATCGGGGCCGGATCCCGGGCGAGGTGCGCTCGGCGTACGAGTCCGCCCACTGAGGTCGACCACTGACCCACCCCCGAGCACGCCCCGCGGTCCTCGGCCGCGGGGCGTGTTCGCTGTCAGCGCACGAGGGAAGGTGTGCTGGCCGGAACGCGTAGGCTGTCCGCGGGGTTACTTCTCCACGAGACCTGCGACACGGATCGCCGAATGATCCGGGTCACCGGTCCACCCCGCAAGCTTGAGGAGCGATGCGCATGTTCGAGCGGTTCACGGACCGAGCCCGTCGGGTGGTCGTGCTGGCCCAGGAAGAGGCCCGCATGCTCTCCCACAACTACATCGGCACCGAGCACATCCTGCTCGGTCTCATCCACGAGGGTGAGGGCGTCGCCGCGAAGGCGCTGGAGAGCCTCGACATCTCCCTGGAGGCGGTGCGCGCCCAGGTCGAGGAGATCATCGGCCAGGGCCAGCAGGCGCCGTCCGGCCACATCCCCTTCACGCCGCGTGCCAAGAAGGTGCTCGAGCTGTCCCTGCGCGAGGCGCTGCAGCTCGGTCACTCCTACATCGGCACCGAGCACATCCTGCTCGGCCTCATCCGCGAGGGCGAGGGCGTCGCCGCCCAGGTGCTGCAGAAGCTCGGCGCCGACCTCAACCGGGTCCGCCAGCAGGTCATCCAGCTGCTCTCCGGGTTCCAGGGCAAGGAGTCCTCGCAGTCTGCCGCGGCCTCGACCGGCACGTCCGGCGACGCGCCGTCGTCGTCCCTGGTGCTCGACCAGTTCGGGCGCAACCTGACCCAGGACGCGCGCGAGGGCAAGCTCGACCCGATCATCGGACGTGCTCAACAGATCGAGCGCGTGATGCAGGTGCTCTCGCGGCGCACCAAGAACAACCCGGTCCTCATCGGCGAGCCGGGCGTCGGCAAGACCTCGATCGTCGAGGGCCTGGCGCAGGACATCGTCAAGGGCAACGTGCCCGAGACGCTGAAGGACAAGCAGATCTACACCCTCGACCTCGGCGCGCTGGTGGCCGGCAGCCGCTACCGCGGTGACTTCGAGGAGCGCCTCAAGAAGGTGCTCAAGGAGATCCGCACCCGTGGCGACATCGTGCTCTTCATCGACGAGATCCACACCCTGGTGGGTGCGGGTGCCGCCGAGGGCGCCATCGACGCGGCCTCGATCCTGAAGCCGATGCTGGCCCGCGGCGAGCTGCAGACCATCGGTGCGACGACGCTCGACGAATACCGCAAGTACCTCGAGAAGGACGCCGCGCTCGAGCGCCGCTTCCAGCCGATCCAGGTGCCCGAGCCGTCGATCGCCGACACGATCGAGATGCTCAAGGGCATCCGCGACCGCTACGAGGCGCACCACCGCGTCACCATCACCGACGAGGCCCTGGTCTCGGCGGCGACGCTCGCCGACCGCTACATCTCCGACCGCTTCCTGCCCGACAAGGCGATCGACCTCATCGACGAGGCGGGCTCGCGGCTGCGGATCCGCCGGATGACGGCGCCCGCCGACCTGCGGGAGTACGACGAGAAGATCGCCGACGTCCGCGTCCGCAAGGAGGCCGCGATCGACGGCCAGGACTTCGAGGCGGCCGCGCGTCTGCGCGACGAGGAGAAGCAGCTCATCCTCAAGAAGGCCGAGCGTGAGAAGGCCTGGCGTGCCGGCGACATGGACGAGGTCGCCGAGGTGGACGAGGAGCTCATCGCCGAGGTGCTCGCCGTCGCGACCGGCATCCCGATCGTCAAGCTCTCCGAGGAGGAGTCGACCCGACTGCTCAAGATGGAGGACGAGCTGCACAAGCGCGTCATCGGTCAGGACGAGGCGGTCAAGGCGCTCAGCCGTGCGATCCGGCGTACGCGTGCGGGCCTGAAGGACCCCAAGCGTCCCGGTGGGTCGTTCATCTTCGCGGGCCCCTCGGGCGTCGGCAAGACGTGGCTGTCGAAGACGCTGGCCGAGTTCCTCTTCGGTGACGAGGACGCGCTCATCCAGCTCGACATGTCGGAGTTCGGCGAGAAGCACACCGTCTCGCGCCTCTTCGGCTCGCCGCCGGGATACGTCGGCTACGAAGAGGGCGGCCAGCTGACGGAGAAGGTCCGCCGCAAGCCGTTCTCGGTGGTCCTCTTCGACGAGGTCGAGAAGGCCCACCCGGACATCTTCAACAGCCTGCTGCAGATCCTGGAGGAAGGTCGCCTGACCGACTCCCAGGGTCGGGTGGTGGACTTCAAGAACACCGTCATCATCATGACGACCAACCTCGGCACGCGCGACATCGCCAAGTCGGTCCACCTGGGCTTCCAGCAGGCCGGCGACGCGGCGGGGTCGTACGAGCGGATGAAGGCCAAGGTGTCGGACGAGCTCAAGCAGCACTTCCGACCCGAGTTCCTCAACCGTGTCGACGAGATCATCGTGTTCCCGCCGCTGTCGCAGGAGCAGATCATCTCGATGGTCGACAACATGATCGCCGCCGTCGAGGTCCGCCTGAAGGACCGCGACATGAGCCTGGAGCTGACGACTGCCGCGAAGGAGCTGCTCGCGGTGCGCGGCTTCGACCCGGTGCTCGGTGCGCGTCCGCTGCGGCGGACGGTCCAGCGCGAGCTCGAGGACGTGCTGGCCGAGAAGATGCTCTACGGCGAGGTCGGCCCCGGCCAGATCGTGCTCGTGGACGTCGAGGGCGAGGGGCCGTCCGCGGCCTTCACCTTCAAGGGCCAGAAGGTGGCGGCGCTGCCCGACATCCCCCCGCTCGAGGCTGCCGCCATCGGTGACCTCTCCGACCTCGAGGACCTGGAGAACCCCCCGGCCACCGAGGAGTGACCTGATGACGATGCCCCGGACCCCCTGCTGGGTCCGGGGCATCGTCATGTCCGGGCGGGGGCCGGTCGCTCTGCCGGGGTAGTTCGGGACGTTTCCGACCGTTACCGGTCAGTAGACCGTGGGGAACGTCCCGTACTACCCCGGCAGTGCGAAGACGTCCGGCCCGACCTGGATGGCGAGGCCGTCCTCGAGCAGGCCGGCGAGGGCGCGGGTGCGCTGCTCCGGGCGGTCCCAGACAGCCTCGAGCGCGGTGCGGTGGACGGGGCCGTCGGCATCGCGGAGGACGGCCAGGAGGCGCCCGCGGCACTGGCGATCGGTGCCGGCCCAGGCTTGGGCCTTGCGTGCGGGACCGGCGTACGGCGGCCTGCCGGCCTCCTGCCAAGCGCACTGCGACGCGACTGGGCAGGCCTCGCACCGCGGCGAGCTGGCCGTGCAGACCAGCGCGCCGAGCTCCATGACGGCCACCGACCAGACAGGGGCGGTCCCGTCATGGGGGAGGACCGACTCCGCGAGGGCGCGCTCGGCCTTCGTGACCGCCGGGGCGGGCAGCTCGTGCCCCGCCAGCAGTCGGGCGAAGACCCGTCGGACGTTCGTGTCGAGGACGACGTGGCGCCGGCCGAACCCGAAGGAGGCGACCGCCGCGGCGGTGTAGTCCCCGACGCCGGGTAGAGCGAGAAGGTCGGCGTAGGCGTCGGGCACCTCGCCGCCGTGCCGCTCGACGATCACCGTCGCGGCCGCGTGCAGGCGAAGCGCGCGCCGGGGGTAGCCGAGCCGCCCCCAGGCGCGGACGGCCTCGCCGCTCGGCTCGGCGGCCAGGTGCCTCGGCGTCGGCCAGCGCGTCATCCACGTCTCCCAGACGGGCAGGACGCGCACGACGGGGGTCTGCTGCAGCATGAGCTCGCTGACCATGACGCCCCATGGGGTCGCCTCCGGGCGGCGCCACGGAAGGTCGCGCTGGTGGGCGTCGTACCAGCCCAGGATGGCCTCGTGCAGGTCGGTCATGGCGCAGCTGATTCTGCCGTGTGGGCGGGGGCCTCGGAGTGGCACCCCGGTCTGAGCCGCCGCGCCGCCTAACCTGTCGCGCATGACGTCGCTGACCCGTGGACCCCTTCCTCCGGGGGTGTACTGGCGACGCCGGATGGCGGCGCTCGGGATCCTGCTGCTGCTCGTCGTCGGCATCTCCCGGCTCGTCGGCGGCGGTGGAGACAGCTCTGAGGCCAAGGCCACCGACGTCTCGAGCCGGACGAGGTCGACGACGTCCGCGGCGCCGTCGCCGTCCCCCACCGGTGGGACGGACGCGACGGGCACGGGCCTCCCGGGTGCGGCGGTCAGCGTCGGCCCGTCGACCTCGGTCGCGCCGACCCCCTCGGCGACCCTCGGCGCCTCCCCGACCCTGCCCGCTCCGACGGGCATCTGCTCCGACGACGACGTCGTGGTCACCCCGTCCGTCACCGACGCCCAGGCGACGCGGACGGTGCTCGTGCGCTTGACGCTGCGGACGATGGTCACCACGGCGTGCACCTGGCGGACGAGCCCGAAGGCCATCCAGGTGAAGATCACCTCGGGGTCGGACCGGGTCTGGTCCACGATCGACTGCCCGCACGCCGTGCCGACGCAGAGCGTCGTCGTGCGTCGCGACACCGACACCGTCGTCAACGTGGCGTGGAACTCACGGCGGTCCGACGCGACGTGCTCCGGCCACACGCAGTGGGCGATGCCCGGCTACTACCACGTGGCGGTCGCCGCGCTCGGGGGCGAGCCGCAGGACATCCAGTTCGCGCTCCGCAGACCCCGGCCGCTCCCGAAGCCCACCCCTACGCCCACGCCGACTAGGGCCGCCTCAGCGGCGCCGACGACCGGTGCACGCCAGGAGCCGCAGACCGACCCGTCGAAGGTCCGCAAGAAGAGCCGCCGCGTCGACTGACGCACGGGCGCTGAGTGGGCATCAGGCACGCCGAGTCGGCGTGTCTTGACGATCCACAGATGCCGAGTCGGCGCACCTTGGCTGAGAGGATGCGCCGACTCGAGGCTCTGTCAGCGCCTCAGACGTAGCGCTCGAGGATCGTCGACTCGGCGAGGCGGGAGAGGCCCTCGCGGACCGATCGGGCCCGCAGCTCGCCGACGCCGTCGACGGCCTGGAGGTCGTCGATGCCGGCTGAGAGCAGCTTCTGCAGCGTGCCGAAGTGGTCGACGAGGCGGTCGACGACGCTGACCGGCAACCGGGGGACCTTGGCGAGCAGGCGGTAGCCGCGAGGCGTGACAGCGCCGTCGAGGTGCTCACTGTTGCCGAGGCCGAGGACCCGCGCGGTGGCCGCGGGGTCGACCAGCTCGGTCGCCGACAGAGCCTCCAGCTGGGCGAGCAGCTCCTCGGGGCTCTTGGACCGGCGGCCGCGGGGCAGGTAGTCGCGGATGACCAGCTCACGCTCGACGTCCACGCCGGTGACGAGCTCCTCCAGTTGCAGCGCGAGGAGACGGCCGTCGGTGCCGAGCTCGACGATGTAGTCCTCGATCTCCCGGGCGATGCGCGTGACCATCTCGAGCCGCTGCGCGACCACCGCGACATCGCGGACGGTCACGAGGTCCTCGATCTCGAGCGCTGAGAGGGTCGAGGCGACCTCGTCGAGGCGCATCTTGTAGCGCTCCAGGGTCGCCAGCGCCTGGTTGGCCCGGGACAGGATCTGGCCGGAGTCCTCCAGCACGTGGCGGGTCTCTCCGACGTAGGCCGCGATGATCTGCATCGACTGCGACACCGAGACGACGGGGAAGCCGGTCTGGCGCGCGACGCGGTCGGCGGTGCGGTGCCGGGTGCCGGTCTCGACGGAGGGAAGCGTGTGGTCTGGCATCAGGTGGACGGCGGCCTTGATGATGCGGCTGATGTTGGCGTCGATGATGATCGCGCCGTCCATCTTGGCCAGCTCTCGCAGGCCGGTCGACGTGAACGGCACATCGAGCTGGAAGCCGCCGGTGGAGATCGAGTCGACGGTCTTGTCATAGCCCAGCACGATGAGCGCGCCGGTGCGTCCGCGCAGGATCCGTTCCAGGCCGTCGCGAAGGGGCGTTCCGGGCGCGATCTGAGAGAGGGTCTCGCGCAGCTTGAGGGTGTCCTCAGGGCGATCTGGGCCCAACGCCTCGCCCTCCTCTCCTACGACGGCCCGCTGAGTCTATCGGTCAGGGGCGGCGCTCCTTCACTTTCCGTGGTCGTCTCACCCGTGGGACTCGCGAACGGGTGGAGTGAGGCGGAGGAACTCCAGCGCCGAGCGCACGTCGCGCAGCTCGAAGACGCGCATGTCGTCGACCCGCCGCTCGCGGGGCATCGGGGATCGGTCGCCGGGCTCGGCCGGCACGACCGCCACCGAGAAGCCCAGCCGCGCGGCCTCGGCGAGCCGCTGCGGAAGGTCGCGCACGCGTCGCAGCTCGCCGGACAGGCCGATCTCGCCCATCGCGACGACGCCGGGCGGCGCGGCGTCCCCGGTGGTCGCCGACGCGACCGCGACGGCGACGGCGAGGTCGCTGGCCGGCTCGGTGACGCGGGCGCCCCCCACCGTCGAGGCGAAGATGTCGCGCGACGCCAGGCCGTAGCCACAGTGCCGTTGCAGGACCGCGAGGACCATCGCGACGCGTGAGCCGTCGAGGCCGGAGGTAGTGCGGCGCGGCTTGTCGAGCACCGACGGGGTGACCAGCGCCTGCACCTCGGCCAGCATCGGGCGACGTCCCTCCATCGTCACGGCGACGCAGGTGCCGGCGACCGGCTGATGGTGTCGCTCGACGAAGAGACCGGTGGGGTCTGTGACGGCGCTGATGCCCTCGGGCGAGAGGTCGAAGCAGCCCACCTCGTCGACGGGGCCGAAGCGGTTCTTCATCGCGCGCACCATCCGGAACCGGGAGTTGCGGTCGCCCTCGAAACCCAGCACCACGTCGACGAGGTGCTCGAGGACCCGCGGTCCGGCGATCGTGCCGTCCTTGGTGACGTGCCCGACGAGCACCGTGGTGATGTTGCGGGTCTTGGCGGTGCGCACCAGCGCGGCCGCCACCTCCTTCACCTGCGACACGCCACCGGGGACGCCCTCGATGCCGGAGGCGCCGATCGTCTGGACCGAGTCGACGACGAGCAGCGCCGGCCGCGTCTCCTCGATGTGGGTCAGCACCGCGCCCAGGTCCGTCTCCGCGGCGAGGTAGAGCTCCGACTGGACCGCTCCGGTGCGGTCCGCGCGCAGCCTCACCTGGGAGGCGGACTCCTCCCCCGAGACGTAGAGCGCTCGCCGCTGGTAGCGCGCCGTCTGCGCTGCCACCTCCAGCAGGAGCGTGGACTTGCCGACACCGGGCTCGCCGGCGAGGAGGATCACCGCGCCGGGGACCAGGCCGCCGCCGAGCACGCGGTCGAGCTCGGGCACGCCCGAGGAGCGGTAGGCCGACTCCTCCACCGACACCTCGCCGATGGGGACTGCTCGGGTCGTGACGGGGGCCGCTGCCGTGCGTCCCACCGGCGTCGTGGCCACCTCCGCCACCGAGCCCCAGGCCTGGCACTCTCCGCAGCGGCCCACCCACTTGGCGGTCTCCCATCCGCACTCGGAGCAGCGGAAGACCGAGCGTGGCTTGGGGGCGGCTCTCGACATGACGAGGACGCTAGGTCACGCCACCGACAGCGTCGCGGACGCGCGCCCACGACACGACAGGCGCGGCACGCAGGCGGCGAGCAAGGAGGTCGCCTCGTATGCTGGGCAGGTGTTGGAACGATCAAGGGTCGAGGCCGGCCGCCGGGGGCGCTTCCCGGTCTCCGCGCCCACCCTGGCCGACGTGGCGGAACTCGCCGGCGTCTCGCGCCAGACCGTGTCCAACGCCGTCAACAACCCCGACCTCCTCCGCGCCGACACCCTGGCCCGGGTCCAGCAGGCGATCGACGACCTCGACTACAAGCCCAACCGGGCCGCGCGCAACCTGCGCACGCGCTCGTCGCATCTCATCGGGCTGCGGATCTCGCCGGTCCAGGAGGGCACGGCGAGCGCGGTCATGGACCGGTTCGTGCACTCGCTCGTCGAGACCAGCGGCGAAGCGGGCTACCACGTGCTCCTCTTCACCAGCGACCACGACGACCCGCTGGCCGGCTACGACGACCTGCTGCGCTCGACGGCGGTGGACGCGTTCGTCGTGACGGACACCTACCTCGGCGAGGACCAGGCCTCGTGGCTGCGCGACCGCCGCGCGCCGTTCGTCTCCTTCGGCCGGCCCTGGGAGGACGGGAGCGCCCGGCATCCGTGGGTCGACATCGACTGCGCCGCCGGCGCCGAGCTCGCCACCCGCCACCTCATCGAGAAGGGTCACACGCGCATCGCCTGGATCGGCTGGCGCAAGGACTCGGTGCTGGGGGAGGAGCGTCGGTCGGGCTGGCTGCGCGCGATGCACAGGGCGGGACTGCCCACCACGGGGCTGGCCTCGCGGGTCGAGGACGCCGTCGCGTCGGGCCGCAGCGCCGCGGGGGTCATGCTCGACGAGGCGGCGCCGACGGCCTTCGTGTGCGCGTCCGACACACTCGCGATCGGCGTGATGCACACGCTCGCGGAGCGGCGGCTCCAGGCTGGTGACGACGTCGCGGTGGTCGGCTTCGACGACAGCCAGGTCGCCCAGACCGTGTGGCCCGGCCTCACCAGCGTGCGCCAGCCCCTCGAGGAGGCGGCCATCGCACTCGTCAAGGCGCTCGAGGGCCTGCTCGCGACGCCCTCCCAGGTCGGGCCGGGTGTCATGCTCACGCCTTCGCTCGAGATCCGCGGGACGAGCGGCCCCGATCGAGCCTGACCCTGGTCAACACCCGCCCGCAGGCGCCACGATGAGCCCATGGAGATCCCGCAGAGCGTGGTGGTCGTGGGTGCCGGGCTCACGGCTGCGAAGGTGGTCGAGACCCTGCGCGGCGGGGGCTTCGAGGGCAGCATCACCCTCGTCGGTCGCGAGCCCCACCCGCCGTACGAGCGGCCGCCCCTGACCAAGGCCTACCTCACGGGGGCCGACCCCCTCGAGAAGGCCTTCCCGCACGAGCTGGAGTGGTACGACGCCCAGAGCGTCCGGCTGATCTCGGGCGTGACCGCCACGGGGATCGACCGGGACGCTCGCACCGTGACGCTCAGCACCGGTGACGCCGTGCCCTACGACGCCCTCGTGATCGCGACCGGCGCGACCCCCCGCGTCCCCGACCTGCCCGGTGCCGACTCGGCTCATTACATGAGGACCATCGAGGACTCCCAGCGGCTCAGGACGGCCTTGGAGCAGGGCGGTCGCGTCGCGATCGTCGGCGGCGGCTGGATCGGGCTGGAGGTCGCGGCGGCCGCGCGACGCTACGACTGCGAGGTGACCGTGCTCGAGCAGTTCGACCTCCCGCTCGGCCACATCCTGGGCAAGGAGCTCGCCACCTATCTGCGCGACCTCCATCTGCGCAACGGCGTGGACGTCCGGACCGGGGTCACGGTCTCCGCGATCACACCGACGGGTGTCGAGACCTCGGCCGGGGCCGTCGAGGCCGGCACGGTGGTCGTCGCGGTCGGCGTCGCACCTGACGCCGACCTGGCCCGAGGAGCCGGGCTGGAGGTCGACAACGGCATCGTGGTCGACGAGCACCTCCGGACCGCCGATCCGCGGATCTACGCGGCCGGCGACGTCGCCAACGCCCACAACACCACGCTCGGCAAGCGCCTGCGCGTCGAGCACTGGGACAACGCGATCCGGCAGGGCCGGCTCGCCGCCGCGGGCATCCTCGGACGCGACAGCGCCTACGACTGGCAGCCCTACTTCTACACCGACCAGTTCGAGTTCTCGATGGAGTACGTCGGGCACTCCTCGCCCGACGACCAGGTGGTGGTCCGAGGCAGCCTGGAGAACGACCAGTTCGTGGCGTACTGGCTCTCGGAGGGCAGGGTGACGGCCGGGATGAACGTCAACATCTGGGACGTCAACGACCGCCTGCGCGAGATGGTCGGCACCCAGGTCGACCCCGATCAGCTCACGGACCTGCAGTGAGGATCAGAACCGCTTCCACCACAGGTTGACCGCGTAGTCGACGTCCGTGCCGTCGTGGGCGGCCAGCACCTCCTCGGCGAGGTCGGGAGCGAGCTCGATGCGCACGACCGCCTCGAGATCGGCGCGTGTCCGGAAGGACCACCCCATGTCCACGGGCACCCGCGTCCAGCCGTGGAGCGACCAGAACCGCTCCACCGCGTCCGGGTCGATCATCGGGTAGCCGCGGCGGAACCACGCGCCGAAGGTCGAGCGGGAGGCGTCGTTGTCGATGACCATCGCGGTGCCGCCCCGGCGTACGACGCGGTCCAGCTCGGCCAGGCCCGGCTCGCTCCCGGGCCCGAAGAAGTACGCCCAGCGCACATGCACCACGTCGACGGAGGCGGGAGGCAGCGGGATCGCCTGGGCGAGGCCCTCCACGACGGCGACGTTCGCCACGCGCCTGGTCCGCCGCCGGGCCAACGAGACCAACGACGGATGCGGCTCCACACCGGTCACCGTGCGGGCGGTCTCGGCGAACCGCGGCAGGTGGTAGCCCGTGCCGCAGCCGAGGTCGAGCACGTCCCGGTCCGACCAGTCCACGAGGGACTGCATGGCCCGCCACAGCGCGCCCTGCGGGTCGGCGGCCTGGTTCTCCAGCTCGTAGGTCGCGGTGTGGTGCCAGATGTTGGGGCTCGGGATGGCCCCGTGCGATGTGATGCGCGAGGACGTCATACGGGGTGGCTGTCCAGGCGGCCGGTTCGCATGACGTCCGGCGCTCAGATCCGGACGGTCCCGTTCGGCGTGGCGAAGTTCGCGGCCACCAGCCCGGGCGTGCCGTGCTCGGCCACCCAGCGGACCTCGACGTTCTCGGCCGGCTTGCCGGTCCAGGGGTCGACGCGGTCGCGGAGCGACTCGCCGAGGTACTCCCGGACCCGCTGGGGGTCGCCCGAGATCTCGATGCCGGTGAGGGTGACGTCGGACCCGGCGTTGCCCGGGTGGAGCTCGGGCGCGGAGGTCCACTGGAGGAAGTAGGGGAGCTGCGGGTCGACGAGGAGGTCGTTGAGGCCGAGCTGCTTCCAGCGCAGCTCGGTCCCGTCGGGCTTGTGCCGGTTGCCCGGCTGCGCGGGGCGGCCGATCCGCTCCTCGATGCGCGTGATGTCGTCGACGGAGATGACCCAGCCGATCCAGCCGCCGCCGAGTGCCGAGCGCGCCTTCACGGCCTGTCCGAACGGCGCCTTGTCCGATGCCGGGTGATCGAGGCACTCGACGACCTCGAGGTAGATGCCGCCCCGGAGCGGCAGCGTGTAGTTGCGGGTGCCGAAGCGCGGGTGGACGCCACCGTCCTCGAACTCTTGTCCCAGGAGCTCGCCGATGCGCTTCGCGGTGCCGACCAGCCCATCAGGGCCCGCTGCGTAAGAGAGATGGTCCAGGCGCATGCCCAGATTCTGAACAACTCCTGAGAGGGCCCGGACAGGGGGGTCAGAATCTCTTGACATCGAGAGGATCCCGAAGCCTGCGGCTCAGCGCGGGTCGGCGGGATGCAGGGCGAGGGCCGATCGGGAGCGGATATGGGCCTCGCAGTGGGCCACCAGCTCGTCGTACGCCGCCTGCCCCATCAGCTCGACCAGCTCCGGCTCGTGGGTCAGGTAGACCGGTTCGACGGCGATGTGCGCCTCGGTGTTGCCCGAGCAGTACCAGTCGAGGTCGTGACCGCCGGGGCCCCAGCCGCGTCGGTCGTACTCGGTGATCGTCACCTCGGTGTAGGTCGTCCCGTCCTGCCGCTCCACGTCACGGAAGGCCCGCTTGATCGGCAGCTGCCAGCACACGTCCGGCTTGGTCTCGACGTGGGAGCGGCCCTGGTTCATCGCGAGGATGTGCAGGGCGCAGCCGGCCCCCTGCGGTGCGCCGGGACGATTCTGGAACACGCACGCCTGCTGCCCGCCCGCGACGACCGTCCGCGTCTTGCGGGCGCCCTCGTCGTCCTTCTCGACCCAGTCCCGGGTGCGCACCTCGCCCTTCGGCTTGAGCTGCCACTCGTCGTCGGTGAGCTGGGCGACGAAGCCCGCGACGCGGCGCTCGTCGGCCTTGTCGGCGAAGTGCGCGCCGAGCGTGCAGCACCCCATGTCGGGCGCATCGGCATAGATGCCCTTGCATCCGCCGCCGAAGATGCACTCATAGGCCGAGGTGAGCCACGTGAGGTCGCACCTCATCACCTCGGACTCGTCGTCGGGGTTGACGAACTCGACCCACGCGCGTGGGAAGTCCAGGGGCACCTCGGGCATGGGGAAAATCCTACGTCTGGCCGAGGCGGCGCCGCTCGCCCGGTAGCGTGGACCCATGCGGCTGGGCGTGCTGGACATCGGCTCCAACACCGGACACCTCCTCGTGGTGGATGCGCACGGAGGTGCAGCACCGCTGCCGGCGTACTCCTTCAAGCAGCCGCTCCGGCTCGCCGAGCACCTCGACGAGACCGGCTCGGTCAACGAGCACGGGATCGCGGCGCTGACCGGGTTCGCGCGTGAGGCGGTCGCCGTCGCCGAGGACAAGGGCTGCAGCGAGATGCTCGCCTTCGCGACCTCGGCGGTGCGTGACGCGGTCAACTCCGACGCCGTGCTCGCCCACGTCGCCGGGAGCGCCGGCGTCACCCTCGAGGTGCTCAGCGGCGAGGACGAGGCGCGGCTGACCTTCCTCGCTGTCCGCCGTTGGTTCGGCTGGTCCGCCGGCCGCCTGGCCGTCTTCGACATCGGCGGCGGGTCGCTCGAGCTCGCCGGAGGCTCCGACGAGGCGCCCGACGTCGCCTGGTCCCTGCCGCTCGGCGCCGCCCGGCTCGCCCGGAACTTCGCCGACGGACCCCCGAGCGAGGACGACCTGCGGGAGCTGCGCCGCCAGATCCGCGCCGAGATCGCCCGCGACGCCGGGCATCTCATCCGGGCGGGTGTGCCCGACAAGGCGGTCGCGACGAGCAAGACCTTCCGCAGCCTCGCGCGCATCTGCGGCGCGGCGCCGTCCGGCGAGGGTCTGCTGGTGCGGCGCAAGCTCCCCCTCGACGAGCTCTGCACCTGGATCCCCAAGCTGGTGACGATGTCGCTCTCGGAGCTCTCGGAGCTGCCAGGCGTCAGCCCGAGCCGTGCTCACCAGATCGTGCCGGGGGCGCTGGTGGCGGAGGCGTGCATGGACATCTTCGACCTGCCGGCGCTCGAGATCTGCCCCTGGGCGCTGCGCGAGGGCGTCATCCTCGAGCGTCTCGACCACCTCAGCTTCCTGGTGCCCGCGGAGTCGATGTGACGGGGGTCGGCCTGTCCACCGTCTCGGTCTATCCCGAGTCGACCGCACATGCCTTCGCCTACGCGGCGAGCGTCGGCTACGACGCCGTCGAGGTCATGGTCGGCGTCGACGGGCTCTCTCAGCAGGTGGAGGCGGTCCGCCAGCTCTCGGTGCACCACGACATCCCGATCAGCGCCATCCACGCGCCGTGCCTGCTGTTCACCCAGCGGGTGTGGGGCACCGAGCCTTGGGGCAAGCTCTACCGCTCCGCCGACATGGCCCACGCGGTCGGCGCCGGCACCGTGGTGGTGCATCCGCCGTTCCGCTGGCAGAAGGAGTACGCCGCGGGCTTCGTCGCCGGCATCGAGCGGCTCGAGAAGGAGACCGGCCTCGACTTCTGCGTCGAGAACATGTATCCGTGGAAGGCCTCGTCGCGCCGCGGCGTCGAGATGTACCTCCCCGGTCGCGACCCGTCGGAGGAGTCCTACGCCAACGCGACGATCGACCTCTCGCACGCAGCGATCGCCGGCGACGACGTCGTCGAGATGGCCAAGCGGCTCGGGTCGCGGTTGCGGCACATCCACCTGACGGACGGCACCGGCTCGGCCAAGGACGAGCACCTCGTGCCGGGCCGCGGCACCACCGGCGCCGACCGGTTCCTCCAGCACCTGGCGAGCAGCGCGTTCGACGGCGAGATCGTCGTCGAGATCAACACCCGCAAGGCGGCGACGAAGGCAGATCGCGAGAAGGACCTACGGGAGTCGCTGGACTTCGCTCGCGAGCACTTCGGCGCTCGAGCGTCGTCGTGACCCGGCCCGTGCTCACCCGGACAGCGTGATGGAACAGCACCCTGCGGTCGAGGCTCGCGACCTCAGGGTGCGCAGGGGCGAGCGGGAGGTGCTTCACGGGCTCGACTTCTCCGTCCCGGCAGGTGAGGTCACCGGGCTGCTCGGGCCGTCGGGGTGCGGCAAGACGACCCTGATGCGCGTGCTCGTCGGCGTCCAGGCGCACGTGACCGGGTCGGTCACCGTGCTGGGTGAGCCTGCAGGGGCTGCTTCCCTGAGGTCCCGGATCGGCTACGTCACCCAGGCCGCGAGCGTGTACGACGACCTGACGGCGAACGAGAACCTGCTCTTCTTCGCCCGCGTCCTGGGCTTGGGGCGCGACGAGGTCGGTCGATGTCTCTCGGTCGTCGACCTGGCCGATCACGCCGATGCCGTCGTGCGCGACCTCTCCGGCGGTCAGCGCTCCCGCGTCTCCCTGGCGGTCGCCCTCCTCGGCAGTCCCGACCTCCTCGTGCTCGACGAGCCCACCGTCGGACTCGACCCGGTGCTGCGCGAGGACCTCTGGCACACGTTCCACCGGCTCGCCGACGCCGGAGCCGCCGTGCTCGTCTCGAGCCACGTCATGGACGAGGCCGAGCGCTGCGACCGGCTGCTGCTCATGCGCGACGGCGTCTTCCTCGCCGACGGGACGCCCGCGCAGATCAAGGAGAAGGCGGGCGTCGACGACATCGAGCAGGCGTTCCTGGCGATCGTGCGCGGTGGGCGATGAGCCTGCGTCGTACCCTCGCCGTCGCCTCCCGCGTCCTCACCCAGGTGCGCCGCGACCACCGGACCGTCGCGATGCTGCTGCTCGTCCCCGCGCTGCTCATGGTCCTGCTCTGGTGGATGTTCCGGGACAAGCCGGTCTCGCCCTTCGACGAGATCGGGCCGGCGCTGCTGGCGATCTTCCCCTTCGTCGTCATGTTCCTGGTGACGAGCGTGACGACGCTGCGCGAGCGCTCCAGCGGCACGCTGGAGCGGCTCCTCGCGATGCCCCTCGGACGGCTCGACCTGCTGCTCGGCTATGCCCTCGCCTTCGGGGTGCTCGCGGCGGTCCAGTCGGTCGTCGCGGTCGGTGTCAGCGTGGGGCCGCTCGGGCTCGATGTCGGCGGCTCGGTCGTCATGCTGGGCGTCGTCGCCATCGCCGATGCGATCCTCGGCACCGCGCTCGGCCTCTTCGTGAGCGCCTTCGCCCGCACCGAGTTCCAGGCCGTGCAGTTCATGCCGGTCGTCGTCATCCCGCAGATCCTGCTGTGCGGCCTCTTCGTGGCCCGCGACGACCTTCCGCCGGTGCTCGAGGCGATCAGCAACGTGCTCCCGCTCTCCTATGCCGTCGACGCGATGCAGCACCTGGTCGCCTCGGACGGCACCTCGTCGGTGTGGGGCGACCTGGCGGTCGTGATCGGCTTCGGTGTGGCCGGGCTGGCACTCGGAGCCGTGACGCTGCGTCGACGCACGCCGTGACCCGGCCCGCTCGCCCCCGGCCAGACGCGGCGAGACGTCATGCGGTCCGGTTGTCGAGGCGGCCGACTCGCCTGACGTCCCGGGCCACCTAGACTCCCGGCCATGTCCTCTCGCTCCCGGATCGCGGTCGTCGGCGTCGGCAACATGGGCGAGGCGGTCCTCGCCGGCCTCGTGAAGTCGGGCCACGCGCCGTCGGACCTGGTCGTCGGCGTCCGCCGGGCCGAGAGGGGCGACGAGCTCGCGGCGCGGTACGGCGTCCGCGCCGCCTCCTCGTCCGAGGCCGCGGCGGGCGCTGACATCGTCGTCGTCGGGGTCAAGCCGTACGACGTCGTCGCGCTCCTGTCCTCGCTCGACCTGTCGGCCGGCCAGCTGGTGGTGTCGCTCGCGGCGGGGATCACGACGGCCGCCATGGAGGCCGCCGTCGGGGACGGAGTCGCGGTCGTGCGGGTCATGCCGAACACGCCCTCCCTCGTCGGCGAGGGGATGTCCGTCCTGTCCGGAGGGACCACGGCCTCCGACGACGACGTCGCCGACGCGGCCGAGCTGATGAGGGCGGTGGGCGAGGTGGCGGTCGTGCCCGAGAAGCAGATGGACGCCGCCGGGGCCATCTCGGGGTCCGGCCCGGCGTACGTCTTCTACGTCGCCGAGGCGCTCATCGAGGCGGGTGTCCACCTCGGGCTCCCGCGCAGCATCGCGGCCCAGCTCGCCACCCAGACGCTGGTGGGCTCCTCTCTGCTGCTGCGGGAGACCGGCGAGCACCCGGCCGTCCTGCGCGAGCAGGTCACCTCGCCGGGCGGCACCACGGCCGCCGCCCTGCGTGTCTTCGAGTCCGCCGCGGTCCGTGCCGCGTTCCTCGATGCGACGCGGGCCAGTCGGGACCGGTCGCTGGAGATCGCCGCGGAGGGCTGAGCCGCCCGCAGCCGCTCGCAGCCGCTCGCAGTCGCCCGCAGCCGCTCGCAGCCGCTCGCAGTCGCCCGCAGCCGCCCGCCTGAGGCCTGCTCTCGGCGATCGGAGGTAGGTTCGGCTCTGTGGAGTGCAACGGGCCGGCGACGGTCGTCTTCGACCAGGGCCTCACTGAGTACGACTTCGGGCCGAGCCACCCGATGAACCCCATCCGCGTCGACCTCACGATGCGCCTGGCGGCCGAACTGGACGTGGTCGGCTCCGCCGGCTCGCGACTGGCCACTGTTCCTGCGCCGATGGCCGACGACGACCTCCTCGCGACCGTGCACGACCCGGCCTACATCGAGGCCGTGCGACGCGCCGGTCGCACGCTCCAACCTGACCTGGCTCACGGGCTGGGGACCGAGGACGACCCCGTCTTCGCCAACATGCACGAGGCCAGCGCCCACATCGTCGGCGCGAGCGTCGAGGCGTGCCGGCAGGTCTGGACCGGGTCGTCGCTCCACTCGGCCAACATCATGGGCGGCCTCCACCACGCCATGCGCGGGCAGGCGAGCGGGTTCTGCGTCTACAACGACGTCGCCGCGGGGATCCGCTGGCTGCTCGACAACGGTGCCAAGAAGGTGGCCTACGTCGACGTCGACGTCCACCACGGCGACGGCGTCGAGCGGGCCTTCTGGGACGACCCGCGGGTGCTGACCATCAGCCTCCACGAGACCGGGCAGATGCTCTTCCCCGGCACCGGGTTCGCCTCCGACCTCGGCGGCCCCGACGCGGAGGGCACTGCCGTCAACGTGGCGCTCCCACCTGGCACCGCGGATGCCGGCTGGCTGCGGGCGTTCCACGCCGTGGTGCCGGACCTGCTGCACAGCTTCGAGCCGGAGGTCCTCGTGACCCAGCACGGCTGCGACTCCCACACCGAGGACCCGCTGGCGCACCTGATGCTCACCGTCGACGGCCAGCGGGCGGCGTACCTGGCTCTGCACCAGCTCGCCCACGACGTCGCCGGGGGGCGCTGGGTGGCCTTCGGCGGAGGGGGGTACGCCGTCGTGGACGTCGTCCCTCGCGCTTGGACGCATCTGCTCGCGATCGTGGGCGGCCAGCCGCTGGACCCGGCCCTCGAGACGCCGGGCGGATGGCGTGAGCACGTCCTGCACCGACTCGGCCGGGTGGCACCGGGACGCATGACCGACGGGCGCGAGCCGCGCTACCGTGACTGGAGGGAGGGGTATGACCCGGAGGCGTGGCTGGACCGTCAGGTGCACGCCACTCGGATGGCCGCCTTCCCGCTGCACGGCCTCGACCCGAGCGTGTGGTGACCGGCAAAGTAAAAATCGAGATCAACTGGTCTAGCGAGTTGCAAGGCGACACGCCGAGAATTGGGTAAGTCGCAGTGGTTTCCTCTTCCCCACCAGTCACATCAGGCTCTATTCTCACGGCACGCGGCGCGTGAGAGCATCGGTGGGGAAGCCGATGGCGCGCCACAAGAAAGTACGGTGGACACGATGGCTGAGAAGCCTGAGCTCTCCGAGGCGAAGTTCCTGACCGTCGCTGAGGTCGCTGCCATGATGCGGGTCTCGAAGATGACGGTCTACCGTCTCGTGCACAGTGGGGAGCTGCCGGCCGTCCGAGTGGGCCGCTCCTTCCGCGTCCGTGAGGACGATGCGAACGAGTACATCCGCAACTCCTTCTACAACGCCGGGTAGTCCCGGGGATCCTCTCGATTCCGCCCGTGTCGGACCGGACGGCTAGGCTGTGCCGGTCCGGCTCGAGCCGGATCTGCGTACCTGAAAGGTTTCCCGTGGGTTCTGTCATCAAGAAGCGCCGCAAGCGCATGGCGAAGAAGAAGCACCGCAAGCTGCTGAAGAAGACGCGAGTCGCGCGTCGCAAGCTCGGCAAGTGACGTGGGAGGCCGCGCGGCCCGAAAGGGCTCGCCGCGCGGCACCCGAGCCACGCGACCTTCGCGGCGGGTGGTCAACTTCACCCGGCCGCGCCGGATCCCTCGTCGGTTGAGTCGATAGGGTCGCTACGTGGGCGGACGCGTCGTTCTCGTCACCGGGGTCTCTCGAGACCTCGGGCGCAAGTTCGCGCGCGCAGCTGCCGACCACCCCACTGTCGAGCGGGTGATCGGAGTCGACGTGGTGCCGCCGCGCGGTGACGTCGGCGGGATGTCGTTCGTGCGAGCGGACATCCGCAACCCGGTGATCGCCAAGGTGATCGCCAAAGAGGACGTCGACACCGTCGTCCACATGAGCGTCATCGCGACCCCCGGCCCGCAGGGCGGCGGCCGGTCGACGATGAAGGAGCTCAACGTCATCGGCACGATGCAGCTGCTCGCCGCCTGTCAGCGAGCGCCCAGCGTGCGCCAGCTCGTGGTGAAGTCCACGACGACGGTGTACGGCGCCAGCAGCCGCGACCCCGCGATGTTCACCGAGGAGATGGAGCCTCGTCGCCCGCCGCGCGGGGGCTATGCGAAGGACGTCGCAGAGATCGAGGGCTACGTGCGCGGGTTCGCGCGCCGACGACCCGAGGTGCTCGTCACCATCCTGCGCTGTGCGAACGTGCTCGGCCCCAAGGTCGACAGCCCCATCGCGTCCTACCTGCGGATGCCGGTCATCCCGACGCCGCTCGGGTTCGACCCGCGCCTGCAGTTCCTCCACGAGCGGGACCTGCTCGGCGCGATCGGCCACGCGGTCGCGGCCGAGGTGCCCGGCACGTTCAACATCGCCGGCGACGGCCTGCTCTCGCTCAGCCAGGTCGTGCGCCGCCTGCAGCGAGCCACGCTTCCGCTTCCCGGCCTCGCCTTCGCCGCTGTGGGCGAGGTGCTGCGCTCGATGCACGTGGCGGAGTTCTCGCCCGAACTGCAGGCCCTGCTGACCTACGGCCGCGGCGTCGACACCACCCGCATGCGCCGCGACCTCGGCTTCGAGCCGCGCTACTCCACCGCGTCCATCGTCGATGACCTCAGGGCGACGCTGGTGCCCACCGGTGGTCGCGCCGACCGGTTCCTCGCCGACCTCGAGGACCGCCTGCCGTCTCGCCGGGCCTCGCTGGAGTCAGGAGCACGGGGGTGAGTGAGCGATGAGCGAGATGGAGGAGAGCGGCGCCGAGGTCATCCCGATCGGCACCCGCGGCCGGCCCGGGCGTGGCACCGGTCAGCGGCCGTCCTCGGCCGCACGCAGCCTCGCCGGCAAGCCGGTCCCGACCGCTCGGCGCCCTGTTCGGGCGAGGAAGCCGGCCGAGGAGATCCAGGCCGAAGAGATCCCTGCCGAGGAGGTCCCTGCCCGCGAGGTGGCGGCCGATGAGGCAGCTGCTGACGAGATCGCCACCGAGGGGACCCTCGTCGGCGAGCCGACCCGCGACGAGGCTGCCTCCGACGAGAGCCTCCTCCGCGCGGTCCCGGAGCCGTCGGCCGAGACGACGTCGACGGCGCAGCCCTCCGTCGTCGTACGCGAGCGCGGGCCGCTGGCCGGCATCCCGGTCGGCGACTGGCAGGCCGCCTTCGTCGCCGCCGCGCGGGAGATCTTCGGTGACGACTGGGAGCCTCAGCTCGCGCGGCTGCTCGCCTTCCTGCGCCGCCGCGTCACCGGGGACTACGTCGTCGATGAGTACGGCTTCGACGCCGAGCTGACCCAGCGCTTCCTGCTCGCGACCCTGCGTCCGATCGCGGAGAAGTGGTTCCGCATCGAGGTCCGCGGCACCGAGAACATCCCCGCGCGTGGCGGAGCGCTGGTCGTCTCGAACCATTCGGGGACCATCCCGGTCGACGGCCTCATGACGATGGTCAGCATCCACGACCACACCGGCCGTTTCCTGCGTCCACTCGGAGCCGACCTCGTCTTCCGGATGCCGTTCGTCAGCGCGATGGCGCGCAAGGCAGGCGCGACGCTGGCGTGCAACGAGGACGCGGAGCGGATGCTGCGCGGCGGTGAGCTCGTGGGCGTCTGGCCCGAGGGGTTCAAGGGCATCGGCAAGCCCTACAGCGACCGCTACAAGCTGCAGCGGTTCGGGCGCGGTGGCTTCGTCTCGGCGGCGCTGCGCACGGGCGTGCCCATCGTCCCGCTCGCCGTCGTGGGCGCCGAGGAGATCTACCCGCTCATCGGGAACATCCCCTCCCTCGCCCGGTTCCTCGGGCTGCCCTACCTGCCGATCACGCCGTTCTTCCCCTGGCTCGGGCCCCTCGGCCTGGTGCCGCTGCCGTCGAAGTGGATCATCGAGTTCGGTGAGCCGATCCGCACCGACGAGTACGACGCGGGTGCCGCGGACGACCCCATGCTCGTCTTCAACGTCACCGACCAGGTGCGCGAGACGATCCAGCAGACGCTCTACTCTCTGCTGATGCAGCGCCCGTCCGTCTTCCGCTGACAGACGCAGATGGCCGGTCATCTGCGTCTGTTCGCCGGCTGCGGCGCGGTCATCTGCGCCTGCTCGCCGGCCGGGGCGCGGTCATCTGCGTCTGCTCGCCGGCTGGGGCGCGGTCATCTGGGTCTGCTCGCCGGCTGGGGCGCGGTCATCTGGGTCTGCTCGCGGTCAGGGAGTCGGTGAGGCGCTCGGGCTGCCGGTCAGGCCGCCGAGGAGGCCGTCGGCGGTGTTGCCGAGGCCACCGGTCACGCCGCCGACCGTGTCGCCGAGGCCACTGACGGCGCCGCCGGCACCGCTCACCACGCCGCCGACGGGGCTGGGGAGCTGACTTCCGGCGCCACTGACCGCGCCGCCGGCACCGCTCACCGTGCCGCCGACGGCTCCGCCGACGCTGCCGACCGCGCCTCCGACGCTGGTCGGGCCCCTGCTCGGCTTGCCCGACTGCCCGCCGATGACCGCCTCGGCCGCGTCGGTCAGCGGGTTCGACTGCGAGCCGCTCGACGCCGTCGACGTGCCGGGTGTCGGGCCCCGGCCCGCCCGCTTGCCGCCCTTCGGTGCCGTGGCGTGCGCGCTCGTCGTCGAGGCACTCGGCGTGGTGAGGCCGCTCGTCGTGGCCGAGAGCAGGCTGACGAGCTGCGAGGGGAGCTCCGTGATCCCGGGGCCCCCGCATGCGGGGCAGGCCTGAGCCGCGGACTGGTCGATCGCGATCAGCGTGTTGGTCACGTCGGCGAGCGTGCCGTCGAGGCTGGTGGGCAGGACCCCGACGAGGCTGCTCAGGCTCGTCAGGCTCTTGCTCGCGAAGGAGTGCAGCTCCTCGATCGACTGCTGGTCGCCGTGGGCGGCGTAGTCGGCCAGCACCAGGGTCGAGGCGTGGTCGGCAGTGTCGACGAAGTCCTGGAGGGTGTGCCGCACCTGCGCGGTGTCGATCTCGTCGCGAGCGCTGAGCTCGTGCGCCTCGTCGAGCCGTGTGCGCGCCTGCGACAGGAGGACGTCGGCCTTCGCGTCCTCGCCCATGGCCAGCGACGCGCGCGCATCCTCGATGAGGCGCTTGACAGGGTAGAGCGTGTCGCCCGGCAGGGAGCCCTGCGAGGCCATTGCCGAGACACCGGTCGCACCGACGAGGGAGAACGCGGCGATCGCGACGCCGATCCGGCGCTCACGGGAGGTCCGTGCGGGCCGCGTGGCGGCCGTCCGCCCACCGACCGTCAGGCGCGCCGAGGCGGCGGAGCTGTCCGTGGGGGCGATGGCGAGCGCCTGGGGTGCCTCGGCCATGAGGCGGTCACGGAGGCTCGCCGCGAACTCCGCCCGCGGCGTCACCTCGGGCAGGGACCGGACCTCGTCCACGAGCGCCGCCAACGCGCCGAGCTCGGCCGACGGTGCCTCCGTCAGCCTGCCCTCGAGCAGCGCGTCGAGCTGCTCGGCACGGCGGCGCGATCCGAACGCCGGGGTCATCGGTCCGATCCCTCTCTGCCGGAGCGGTCATCAGGGCGCGACACGGTGCCGCGCGATGCCGCAGTCGTGGGGACCAACGACGCAGGCAGGCAGATGGTTACGGTCGGCATCGTCAGCCACGCAGCCCGTCCGGCACGAGCTTCGCCAGGTTGCGGACGCCGCGTAGCTGGAGCTGCTTGACGGCACCCTCGCTGCGCCCGAGCACCGCGGCGGTCTCGGCGATGCTCATGCCCTGCAGGAACCGCATGACGACGCAGTCGCGCTGCTCGTCGGGCAGCTTCGCCAGGGACTGCAGCAGGATCTCGTTGGTGATCCCGGCGAGCACCTCGTTCTCGGGGCCGTCGGCGGTGTCGTCGTGCAGACCCATGTCCTCGGTGGTGAGCTCGAGGCGGGTGCGGCCGGCCTTGAAGTGGTCGGTCGCCAGGTTGCGGGCGATCGTCATCAGCCAGGCGCCGAAGTCCTTGCCCTGCCAGCGGAACGCGGTCATCGAGCGCAGCGCGCGGAAGAAGGTCTCCGACGTGAGGTCCTCGGCCAGCGCCTGGGACCGGGTGCGGTAGTAGAGGAACCGGTAGACGGCTGGGTGGTAGTGGTCGTAGAGGAGGCCGAACGCCTCCGTGTCGCCGGTGCGGGCCAGCTCGACCAGGGCGATCAGCCGCTGCCGGTCGTCCTCGGACGCCTCCGAGGACGCGGCGAGCTCGCGGTCGTCGGGGCCTGAGGCGCTCGGACCGACCTCGCCAGGGACGACGTCGTCGGGTCCGGAGTCGGGCGGCGTCTCGGCGAGCGGCCCCGCGGCCATGAGGAGGACCCCGGGACCGGCGTACGCCGGCTGCGCCGCCCTGAGCGCCTCGGCGACCGCGGCGCGGAGGGCGTCGAGCCCCCGCGCGAGCACCTCGCCGTGTGGCATGCCACCGCCCTCCCCAGGCCAGTCTCCGCCGTTGCTACTCACCGTTAACTTAGTCGCGATGGTAAACGAATCGCGACGTGCTGTCAGGGCCCTGCACAGATCGTTATCGGACCGTCCACTGGACGGCGAGATAGGGACAACAGATGCCGGTACCCCATCCGCGGGGGATTCAAACCCAGCTGCTCAGTCCCGACGACCGCGCAGCGCGACGCCCGCGGCCACCGCTCCGGTGACGGCACCTCCGAGGGCCGCGGTCATGATGCCCGCACGGGCGGCCTTGCGCCCGGTGCGGTAGTCCCGGATGCGCCAGCCCTGCTCCCGCGCGTAGGCCCTCAGTCGGGCGTCGGGGTTGATCGCGATCGGGTTGCCGACCAGGGACAGCATCGGCAGGTCGTTGTGGGAGTCGGAGTAGGCCGAGCAGCGCGCCAGGTCCAGGCTCTCCTTCTCGGCCAGCGCGCGGACCGCCTCCGCCTTCGCGGGTCCGTGGAGCATGTCGCCGACCAGGCGGCCCGTGTAGACGCCGTCGACGTGCTCGGCCACGGTGCCCATCGCGCCGGTCAGACCGAGCCGGCGCGCGATGATCTCGGCGATCTCGATGGGGGCGGCCGTCACGAGCCAGACCCGTTGGCCCTGGTCGAGGTGCATCTGCGCGAGCGCACGCGTGCCCGGCCAGATCCGGCTGGCCATCGCCTCGTCGAAGATCTCCTCGCCGACGGCGCGGAGCTCGGCGACGGTGTGGCCCTCGATGAACGCGAGGGCCGAGGCTCGAGCCGACGCCACGTGCTCGGGGTCCTCGACCCCGACGAGGCGGAAGTAGGCCTGCTTGTACGCCGCCCCGAGGATCTCGCGCGTGGTGAAGAACTTGCGCTTGTAGAGCCCCTTCGCGAGATGGAAGATGCTGGCGCCCTGCATGATCGTGTTGTCCACGTCGAAGAAGGCCGCAGTGTCACGCACCGCGGGCGTCATCAGCGCGGACTCGACCTCGGCCGCTGCCGCGGCGGCCTCGCCGGCCAAGGTGGAGCGGCGCGTGAGGTTCCTGCGGGGCGGGTTCGCGGCCACGGCCCTCAATCTAGGGCACCGTGAGGCGAACGGCCCTGACCAGTGTCGATCCCTTTGCATAGGATCGCGCCTATGTCATGGCCCGGGAACGTCAGCGGTGTCGCCGACCTGCTCGGGCTGGCAGCGCTGGAGAGCCCGGCCAAGCTGGCGCTGGTCGAGGCCGGCGGCCGCAGCCTGACCTGGGGCGGACTCGACGAGGAGGTCAGCCGGGTCGCGACGGGGCTCGGCGAGGCCGGGATCGTCGCCGGCCACCGTGTCGTCATCGCGATGTCGAACCGGCTCGAGTTCGTCGTGGCGTATCTGGCGACGCTGCGAGCGCAGGCGGTCGCGGTTCCGGTGAACCCACGGGCGACCGGCACCGAGATCGCGCGGATGGTGGGGCACGCGGGCGCCCGGCTCGTCCTCGCGGACAGTGACGCGATCGGGGCCGTCCGCGAGGCGATGAGGCAGATCGACCGGGCGATGGCCGGCGAGCTCGACCTCGGCGCCCCGGACGCGGAGCTGCTGCGGCGCACGGTGCGTCCCCGGATCTACGTCCTCGGCGCTCCCGCCCGCTCGCCGGAGCGGGACTACGCCGCCCTGCGGGCCGACGTCATCCGGCCGTCCGCGGAGCTGACCGACCCCGAGCGGCTCGCGGTCCTCCTCTACACGAGCGGTGCCTCCGGTCGACCGCGCGCCGCGATGCTCACCCACCGGGCCCTCCTGGCCAACCTCGACCAGATCGCCGCCGTCGACCCGCCGATGATCCACGAGGACGACGTCGTCCTCGGCGTGCTGCCACTCTTCCACGTCTACGGCCTCAACGCGGTGCTCGGGTCGGTGCTGCGGCGACGCGCGAAGCTGCTCCTGGTGGACCAGTTCGAGCCGCAGGGGACGCTCGACCTCATCGAGGACGAGGCCTGCAGCGTCGTCCCGGTCGCGCCGCCGGTGATCGCCAGCTGGGTGCAGGACCACGTCGTCGACGACCGGCTCGGTCCCGTGCGACTGCTCCTCTCGGGCTCCGCGCCGCTCGACCCGGGCCTCGCCGACGCGTTCACCGAGCGCACCGGCATCGGTGTGCACCAGGGCTACGGGCTGACCGAGGCGGCGCCCGTCGTGACCTCGACGCTGTGCTCGACCTCGCTCGAGCGGGGCTCGGTGGGCGCGGCGCTTCCCGGCGTCGAGCTCAGGCTGGTCGACGAGGACGGCGCGGCCCCCGAGCTCGGCGACCCGGGAGAGATCCACGTCCGCGGCGACAACCTGTTCAGCGGCTACTGGCCCGACGGCGCCGAGGGCCCCGACGCCGACGGCTGGTGGGCGACCGGCGACGTCGGGTTCCTCTCGCCGTCCGGCGACCTGACGCTGGTCGACCGCATCAAGGACCTGGTGATCGTCTCCGGCTTCAACGTCTACCCGATCGAGGTGGAGGAGACGATCGGCGAGGTGGAGGGCGTCGCCGCGGTCGCGGTCATCGGCGTCCCCGACCCTGCGACGGGCGAGGCGGTCGTCGCCTATGTTGTGCCTGCCGGCGCGGCTCCTCCCGACCTGGTCGAGCGAATCCTCGCCCGGTGCGCGGAGCGGCTGGCCGGCTTCAAGCGGCCGACCCGGGTCGAGCTGGTCGACGCCCTCCCGCACACGCCCACCGGCAAGGTGCAGAAGGGTCGCCTGCGCACCATCGAGCGCCGCCGCGTCCAGGAGCAGCCCCGGTGACCGCGCGTGTCACGCTCTACAGCCGGCCGAGCTGCCATCTGTGCGACGACGCCCGCACGGTCATCGCGGCGGTCTGCGCCGAGCTGGGGGAGGCCTTCGAAGAGGTCTCCATCGACGATGACCCCGCCCTTCGCGAGCGGTTCACCGACGAGGTCCCGGTCACCTTCGTCGACGGGCGTCAGCACGACTTCTGGCGCGTGTCGGCCGATCGCCTGCGCGAAGCCCTCGCGCGACCCGCGGAGTAACGTTCGCCACACCCCGCTCGTTTTGTTCTCACGTTCACAAGCTCCTAAAGTGAGCCTACGGCGTGCGACGCGTCCGGACCGCTGGCGGCCCCCGTTGCGCGCCCAGGGCAACGAGAGAGACGCACGTGACCGCACGGACCCCCACCGACGCCGTCCGGGACATCCCCGAGGCCACCGTCGCGCGGCTCCCGGTCTATCTCCGTGCCCTCACCGCTCTCGCCGAGGCGAGCATCACGACCTGCTCGAGCGAGGACCTGGCGTCGGCCGCCGGCGTCAACAGCGCCAAGCTGCGCAAGGACCTGTCCTACCTCGGCAGCTACGGCACGCGAGGCGTCGGCTACGACGTCGACTACCTGCGCTACCAGATCGCCCGCGAGATCGGGGTGACGCAGGACTGGCCGGTCGTGATCGTCGGCATCGGCAACCTCGGCCACGCGCTGGCGAACTTCTCCGGCTTCCGCAGTCGTGGCTTCCGGGTCGTGGCGCTGCTCGACGCCGACCCCACGCTGCACGAGGAGCAGGTCGCCGGCATCGTCGTGCGCCCCTTCGACGACCTCGAGCAGATCGTTCGTGAGAACGACGTGGCGATCGGCGTGATCTCGGTGCCGGCCTTCGCCGCCCAGGACGTCGCCGACCGCATGGTGGCCGCCGGCATCAGCAGCATCCTCAACTTCGCGCCGATCGTGCTGTCCGTCCCGCCGGGCGTGGACGTGCGCAAGGTCGACCTCTCCATCGAGCTGCAGATCCTCGCCTACCACGAGCAGCGCAAGGCACACGGAGAACCAGCATGAGCATCCTGGTCGTCGGCATCTCTCACAACACTGCTCCCGTCTCCCTCCTCGAGCGCCTCGCCCTGGACTCCGAGGGCGTGCACAAGCTCGTCACGGACGTGATCGCCAATGAGCACGTCACCGAGGGCACTGTCATCGCCACCTGCAACCGGCTCGAGGTCTACACCGAGGTCGACCGCTTCCACGGCTCGGTCGAGGGCCTCTCGCGGCTCTTCGTCGAGCGCGCGGGCGGCGCGGTCGAGGCGCTGCTGCCGCATCTCTACGTCCACTACGACGACGGCGCCGTCTCGCACCTGTTCCAGGTCGCGGCCGGTCTGGACTCCATGGCGGTCGGCGAGGGTCAGATCCTCGGCCAGACCCGGGAGGCGCTGCGGCTGGGCCAGGAGCTCGGCACCGTCGGCCCCGCGCTCAACACGCTCTTCCAGCAGGCGCTGCGCGTCGGCAAGCGCACCCGCGCCGAGACCGACATCGACCGCGCCGCTCCGACGCTGGTGACTGCGGCACTCGACCAGGCGATGCCCGAGGGCGTCGCGGGCTCACGAGTCGTGGTCGTCGGCGCGGGCGGGATGGCCGGGCTCGCCACGGCGACCGTCAGCCGGCTGGGCGCCGCCAGCATCACCGTGGTCAACCGCACGCTGACGAAGGCCGAGCGCCTCGTGAGCGAGTACGGCGGCACGGCCGCTCCGCTCGCCGACCTGACCGCCCGGATCGCCGACGCCGACCTGCTGATCACCTGCGCGGGCGCGACCGGCACCCTGGTGACCCGCGACATGGTGAGCGGTCCGCTCAGCATCGTGGACCTCGCCCTGCCGCGCGACGTCGACCCGGCCGTCACCGCGCTGCCCGGGGTCACCCTCGTCGGGCTTGAGGAGCTCGCGACGGTGCTGCACGGCACCGACGCCGGTCACGAGGTCGCAGCGGTCCGGCGGATCGTGACCCAGGAGGTCACCGCCTTCCTGTCGGCCAGGCGCCAGGCCAGCGTCACGCCGACGGTCGTGGCGCTGCGCACCATGGCGACGAGCGTCGTCGACGCCGAGATGGCCCGGCTCGACAACCGCCTGCCCGACCTCGACGCCAAGGCGCGGGCCGAGGTGCTGCAGGCCGTGCGCCGCGTGGCCGACAAGCTGCTGCACGAGCCGACCGTCCGGGTCCGCGAGCTCGCAGGAGAGCAGGGTGCGGTCTCCTACGAGCGCGCGCTCGCCGAGCTGTTCGCGCTCGACCCCGACGCCGTCGACGCGGTGACCCGCTCGGTGGTACCCGACAACGACTCCGGAGTGGTCCCGTGAGCGCGGCGGTGCGCATCGGCACGCGCCGCTCGCTCCTGGCGACGACCCAGTCCGGCCACGTCGCGGACCTCATCCGCGAGCGGCTCGGTCGCGAGGTCGAGCTCGTTGAGATCACGACCGACGGCGACCGGTCCCAGGCGGCCGGGACGCCGTTGACCGAGACCGCCCCGCAGGGCACCGGCGTCTTCGTCAGCGCCCTGCGCGACGCGCTCGTGGCCGGCGAGGTCGACGTGGCCGTCCACTCGCTCAAGGACCTTCCGACGTACGCCCACTCCGGTGTCGTCCTCGCCGCCGTGCCTGAGCGGGAGGACCCGCGCGACGTCGTCGTCGCGCGGGACGGGCTCACGCTCGGCGAGCTTCCACACGGCGCGAAGGTCGGCACCGGGTCGCCCCGGAGGGCCGCTCAGCTGGCCGCCCTGGGCCTCGGTTTGGATGTCGTCGGTGTTCGTGGAAACGTTGACACCCGGATCGGCAAGGTCCGCTCCGGGGAGTTCGACGCCGTCGTCCTCGCCCGGGCCGGACTGGCTCGGATCGGCCGCCTCGACGAGGTGACCGAGACACTCGACCCCCTGCAGGTGCTGCCCGCCCCCGGGCAGGGCGCGCTGGGGATCGAGTGCCGGGCCGGGGACGAGCTCGCGGGAGCCCTGAGGGCGCTCGACGACCCTCGGACGCGGGCCGCTGTCGAGGCCGAGCGGGCAGTGCTGGCCACCCTCGAGGGTGGTTGCGCGGCGCCGATCGGGACGCTCGCCGAGGTCGTCGAGGGTGACGACGGCGACGAGCTCTGGGTGCGGGCCGTCGCGCTGTCACCCGATGGTGCGGTGGCGGTGCGGATGTCAGCGAGCGGTGCTCCGGACGACGGTGTGGAGGTCGGGACACGGCTCGCCAAGGAGATGCTCGCCGAGGGTGCAGGCGCCCTCGGCGAGGACGCAGGACACGACGCCTGAACGGCGTCTAGAGGCAGAGGGCAAGAGACATGGCGCGAGAGACCGGACGCACGGCGCAGTCTGGACAGACGACGATCCCCTGGGTGTCGTTCGTCGGCAGTGGGCCGGGCGCGCCCGAGCTGCTGACGGTCCGTGCCGCCGACCTGATTCGTCAGGCCGACGTCGTGGTCACCGAGGCACCTGAGCACGGACGGCTGGTGCGGGCGCTGCTCGGCCTGCCGGAGCCGGTCGAGGGGATCTCGACTGGCTCCACCACCGAGGATGCGGGCCCCGAGCTCGTCGACGGCGGCTTCGGCGAGGACGGCCAGCCGCTGACGCACGCCGCCCGGGCCAAGGTCGTCGTCAAGCAGGCCAAGCGCGGACTGCGCGTCGTCCGGCTGATGACCGGCGACCCGTTCCTCTATGCCTCGGGCCCCGAGGAGGCTCAGGCCTGCGCGAAGGCCGGCATCGGCTTCGAGATCGTCCCCGGCGTCTCCTCGGTCGCCGCGGTCCCTGCCTACGCCGGCATCCCGCTGACCACCAAGGACCACCGCGAGGTCGCGGTCGTGACCTGCGGGGAGAAGGTCGACTGGTCGGCGTACGCCGATGACCGCACCCTCGTGCTGCTCTCCGGCGTCGGCCTGGTCGGCGACATCGCCAAGGAGCTCATCGCCGCCGGCCGCTCGCCGCAGACCCCGGTCGCCATGACCCGCGTCGGCACGACGACTGAGCAGGCGACGGTCACCTCGACGCTCGAGCACATCGCCGCCGACGCGCGCGCCGCCCGGATGGCCCCGCCGGCCGTCATCGTGGTCGGCAAGGTCGTCGACCTGCGCCAGACGCTGTCGTGGTTCGAGACCAAGCCGCTCTTCGGCTGGCGCGTGCTGGTGCCCCGCACCAAGGAGCAGGCCCCCGCCCTGTCGCAGAAGCTGCGCGGCTACGGCGCCGTGCCCGAGGAGGTCCCCACGATCTCCGTCGAGCCGCCGCGCAACCCGCAGCAGATGGACAAGGCGATCCGCGGCCTGGTCGAGGGTCGCTACGAGTGGGTGGCGTTCACCTCGATCAACGCGGTCAAGGCAGTGCGCGAGAAGTTCGACGAGTACGGCCTGGACGCTCGCGCCTTCTCCGGCCTCAAGATCGCCGCCGTCGGCGAGAAGACCTCCGCCGCGCTGCTGGAGTGGGGCCTTCGCCCCGACCTGGTGCCGTCGGGTGAGCAGTCGGCCGCCGGTCTGCTCGAGGACTGGCCGGAGTTCGACGACCTGCTCGACCCCATCAACCGGGTCTTCCTGCCGCGCGCCGACATCGCGACCGAGAACCTCGTCGCCGGCCTGGTCGACCTCGGCTGGGAGTGCGACGACGTGACCGCGTACCGCACCGTCCGGGCCGCTCCGCCGCCGGCTCCGACCCGTGACGCGATCAAGAGCGGCAAGTTCGACGCTGTCGTCTTCACCTCGTCCTCGACCGTGCGCAACCTCGTCGGCATCGCCGGCAAGCCGCACCCGTCGACCGTGATCGCGGTGATCGGCCCCGCCACCGCCAAGACGGCCGAGGAGCACGGCCTGCGGGTCGACGTGCTCTCGCCGGAGCCGTCCATCGAGGCGCTCACCGACGCGCTCGCCGACTTCGGCGCCGCACGTCGCGCGTCCCTCATCGAGGCGGGCCAGCCCGTCACCAAGCCGTCGGACCGCAAGCCCGCCGCTCGTCGGGCCAAGGCCAAGTAGCGAGGTAGTTCGGGACGTTTCCCCCCGTCTACTTGTCGGTAACGGTCGGAAACGTCCCGAACTATCCCGGCAAGGAGGGTCTGGAATGAACGACTTCGAACGGCCCGTCATCCGTCCTCGGCGCCTGCGTCAGACGCCGGCGCTGCGTCGGATGGTTGCCGAGACGTCGGTGGAGCCGCGCCAGCTGATCCTCCCGCTCTTCGTGCGTGAGGGCGCGGACGCGCCCGTGCCGATCAGCTCGATGCCGGGTCAGGTGCAGCACACGCGTGACTCCCTGCGCAAGGCCGTCGCGGAGGCGGCCGAGGCGGGAATCGGGGGCGTCATGCTGTTCGGTGTCCCCGAGCACAAGGACGCGGTCGGGTCCGGGGCGACCGATCCCGACGGCATCTTGAACCTCGCCATCGCCGACGCCGTCGCCGAGGTCGGCACGGACCTCACGGTGATGAGCGACCTCTGCCTCGACGAGTTCACCGATCACGGCCACTGCGGCGTGCTCGACGAGGCCGGCCGGATCGACAACGACCGGACGCTCGAGCGGTATGCCGACATGGCGCTCGCCCACGCGGCCGCCGGGGTTCACATGGTCGGTCCGTCCGGGATGATGGACGGCCAGGTCGCAGTGATCCGATCCGTGCTCGACCGCGCGGGCCGCTCCGACGTCTCGATCCTGGCGTACGGCGCCAAGTACGCCTCCGCCTTCTACGGTCCGTTCCGAGAGGCGGTCGGCTCCTCCCTGGAGGGCGACCGCCGGACCTACCAGCAGGATCCCGCCAACGCCCTCGAGGGCGTCCGCGAGGCGCTGCTCGACGTCGAGCAGGGCGCGGACATCGTGATGGTGAAGCCCGGCCTCGCCTACCTCGACGTGCTGCGGCAGGTGAAGGATGCCGTCGACATCCCCGTCGCGGCCTACAACATCTCCGGCGAGTACTCGATGGTCGAGGCCGCTGCGGCGAACGGCTGGATCGACCGGGAGCCGGCGATCCTCGAGACCCTCACCGCCTTCCGGCGGGCCGGTGCCGACGTGATTCTGACTTACTGGGCCGTCGAGGCCACCCGCCTCCTCTAGCGCCCCCGGACCGAACGCTGGCTGCGTTGGCGGCGCTCGACGACCGCTTCGCCCTCAAGGTCGCCTTCGCGCCGCCGCCTTGCCATCGCACGCCCCGGACGACGCTCCGCCGGACGTCAGAGGCCCAGCCAGGCTCGGACGCCGGCGAGGGTGTTCGGGATCATGGCCAGGGCGGCCGCCTTGGTCTTGCCCTTGACCTTGTCCGCGCACGCCTGCCTGGCGCCCTTGAGCACGCCCAGCGGGTCGATCGGGGCGAGCTGCTGGTTGCAGAGGGCCAGCGCCTCGGCGGCGTCGAGGACGTGGACGACCGGCTGCGTCGCGCTCGAGGCGGCGCTCGAGACAGCGCTCGGCACAGGAGCCGCCGGGACCGATGTGTGGGGCGCCGGCGGGGTCGACGGCTTCGGCGAGTGCGGCGTGGAGCCGGTCGCCGAACCACTCGACGACGCCGGAGCCGATGGCGAGGCGTGGGAGGCGACCGAGCCGGCCGACGGATGCCGGTGCTGATGGCGGGCGCCGTGCCGGCGCGCGTGCCGCGAGGCCGCGGCAGGGTCGGGCGCGAAGTAGCTGGCGGAGATCGTCGCGTCGGGCGCGGCGGTGTAGTCGCCGGCGAGGTAGGACCGCATGACGGCCAGCACGGTGGCGACGTACGACGCGGAGTGGTTGTAGCGGTAGACCGCGGCGGACTGCCCCGTGGACGACGAGAGGTCGTCGGTGCCCGAACAGAGGTAGACCGCGGCGGCGAGGGCCGCGTCGTTGATGTCCTGTGGGTTGCGCTGACCGTCGCCGTCGGCGTCGACGCCCACGGTCGACCAGGTCGACGGGATGAACTGCATCGGCCCGACGGCACGGTCGAACGCCGTGTCGCCGTCGTACTGCCCGCCGTCGGTGTCCACGATCCTCGTGGTGCCGTCGTGGCCGTCGAGGGCCTTGCCGATGACGCCGGGCTGCGAGACGCCCGCGGAGGAGAGCTGGTTGCCGTTCGCGCGACCGTGGTCGGACTCGACACGGCCGATCGCAGCGAGCAGCTGCCAGGGGAGGTGGCAGGTCGTGTCCGCCTTGTTGATCACCGTCTCGGCGCGCTGGTACGCCGCCAGCGCCGCCGACGGGATCGAGGACGCCGAGGAGTCCGACACGATCTGGGTGGCGCTCTCCCCGGTCACCCCGAGCAGCGTGCTGTCGGGCGTGGAGACGCTGGCCGGGATCTGCAGGGCCTTGCCGGGGACGGCCGTGCCATCGGGCAGCGTCGGGTGCGAGTCGCCGGCGGTCGCCTGCGACGCTCCTGTCGTGCTGATCGAGACGGTCCACGCCGCCGACAGCAGCGCGAGCGGCACGAGCGCGGTGGCCTTCTTCAGCCGACCATGCCGTGTGGCGGTCATGGGCTCTCCCTCTTGCTCCCCGTGTGACGTATGTCCCAACGACGCTGGGCGCCCCCAAGTTACGCACCAGTCACATCGCCGTATGGGCGGCTCGTGGGCGGCTCGTGAGCGGGTCCTGAGCGGCTCTTGGACGGGTCGTCGACGCCTCCCGGCACACACGTACCCATGAGACCGGTCTCACGTGCCTCCACCGGCGGGCCCCGACTTCGTCGGAGTTGGCACTCTCGGGGAGAATGACCCGGTGCCCACGCTCGACCGACACCCAGAGGACGTGCGCCGCGCGCCTGTCTCCGAGCAGCTCTTCGCTCGAGCGAAGGCGGTGACGCCCGGCGGGGTCAACTCGCCGGTCCGCGCGTTCAACGCCGTGGGAGGCACGCCGCGGTTCATCCGTGAGGCGACGGGGCCGTGGCTGACCGACGTCGACGGCAACACCTACGTCGACCTCATCTGCTCGTGGGGGCCGATGCTGCTCGGGCACGCGCACCCGGAGGTCCAGGCCGCGGTCCGGGCGGCGGTGGCTCGCGGGACGTCGTACGGCACCCCCACCGAGCCCGAGGTCGAGCTCGCCGAGGAGATCGTCGCGCGCACGCCCGTCGAGGAGGTCCGGTTCGTCTCCTCCGGCACCGAGGCGACGATGTCGGCGATCCGCCTGGCGCGCGGCTTCACCGGGCGCGACGTGGTCATCAAGTTCGCCGGGTGCTACCACGGTCACGTCGACGCGCTGCTGGCGAGCGCCGGCAGCGGTCTGGCGACGTTCGCGGTGCCCGGCACGCCTGGCGTCCCGGCCAGCAGCACCGAGCTGACCCTGGTCCTGCCCTACAACGACCGGGGTGCCGTGGAGGCCGCCTTCGCCGAGCACGGCGACCGCATCGCGTGCCTCATCACCGAGGCGGTGCCCGGCAACATGGGCGTTGTGCCCCCCGCGGAGGGCTTCAACGGCTTCCTCGCCGAGATCTGCCGGCGGCACGGCGCGCTGTTCATCAGCGACGAGGTGATGACCGGCTTCCGCGTGACCCGCGAGGGGGCGTGGGGGCTGGACGGCCGGCCGGAGGGCTGGACCCCCGACCTGATGACGTTCGGCAAGGTCATGGGCGGCGGCTTCCCGGCCGCGGCGTTCGGTGGTCGTGCCGAGATCATGCAGCGGCTCTCACCTGTCGGCCCCGTCTACCAGGCGGGCACGCTCAGCGGGAACCCGATCGCCACCACCGCCGGCCTCGCCACGCTGCGTCTGGCCACCGACGACGTGTACGCGCACATCGGGGCGGCCGCGGAGACCGTCAAGGCGGCGGCATCGGAGGCGTTCACGCAGGCCGGCGTCCCCCACGTCGTCCAGAGTGCCGGCACGATGTTCTCGATCTTCCTCACCGACTCCGCGGTGACGGACTTCGCGACCGCGTCGAGGACCGACGTGACGGCGTACGCCGCGTTCTTCCACGCGATGCTCGCGCGCGGCGTCTACCTGCCGCCGAGTGCCTACGAGGCCTGGTTCCTCTCCTCCGCCCACGACGACCGTGCCGTCGAGACGATCCTTGCAGCCCTGCCCGAGGCGGCGCTGGCCGCGGCGGAGGCGAGCCGGGGTCTCGATACGGCCTCGCCCAGCGGCTCGGCCTACTCGACCAGCGAGAAGGCTTCGCCCAGCGGCTCGGCCTACTCGACCAGCGAGGAGGCTTCGCCCAGCGGCTCGGCCTACTCGACCAGCGAGGAGGCACCGCGATGACCACCCCCGACACCGTCGTCCACCTGCTGCGCCACGGCGAGGTCCACAACCCGCAGGGCATCCTCTACGGGCGCCGCGACGGCTTCCACCTCTCCGACCTGGGCCAGAAGATGGCCCAGCGGGTCGCCGACGTGATGCGCGAGCGCGACATCACCCACATCGTGTCCAGCCCCCTCGAGCGAGCTCAGGAGACGGCGGCGCCGCTGGCCTCGCGATTCGAGCTGACGCCGACGCTGGACGAGCGGGTCATCGAGTCGTGGAACGACTTCGAGGGCAAGCGGTTCGCGCCGGGCGACAACGCGCTGCGGGACCCGCGCACGTGGCTGCGGCTCTACAACCCGATGAAGCCGAGCTGGGGCGAGCCCTACCGGGACATCGTCACGCGGATGATGGCGGCGGTCCACGACGCCCGCGCCGCGGCCGAGGGACACGAGGCCGTCATCGTCAGCCACCAGCTCCCGATCTGGACCACCCGTCTGCACATCGAGCGGCGCAGCTTCCTCCACGACCCCCGCAAGCGCCAGTGCACCCTCTGCTCCCTGACCTCGCTCGGGTTCGTCGGCGACAAGCTGACCCAGGTCTCCTACAGCGAGCCGGCCGGCGACCTGATCCCCGCGAAGGACCGGAAGGCGCCGTTCTCGGCCGGCGACGCCCCCGAGCAGCTGAAGCCCTGACATCCTCATGCTCCGACGACTTCCCCCCGTCCTCCTCCTGCTCGCGCTGGTCGTGAGTGGCTGCCAGAGCCTCTCGGGCACCAACGCCGGCGGCTACATCACCGGCGACGGCCAGGTCACGACCTGGGCGCCGAAGGATCGCGGCGCACCGGTCGAGCTGTCCGGGACTACCCTGGACGGCAAGAAGCTGAACCTGGCCGACTACCGCGGCAAGCCGGTGGTGGTGAACATCTGGTGGTCGGGCTGCGGCCCGTGCCGCACCGAGATGCCGCTCCTGCAGCAGGCGAGCGATGACCTGGCGGGGAAGGCGACGTTCGTCGGGATCAACACCCGCGACAACAGCGCGGACAACGGTCTCGCGTTCGAGCGGTCGGTCGGGGCGACGTACCCGTCCTTCTATGCGCCCGACGGGCGCGCACTGCTGGCCTTCCACAGCGTTCCGAGGCCCACGCCGTCCACGGTCATCCTCGATCCCGAAGGGCGGATGAGCGCCACCATCAGCGGTGCCGTGCCCAGCAAGCTGACGCTCACCGACCTGGTCGACTGTGCGGCCTCGGCGTCCGCCGCGCACTGCGAGGTCGGCACATGATCACCCCGCTCGCTTCTTCGCTCCCCCGCTGCGCTCCTCCACGAACAACCGATCGGGGACCCCGATGACCGGCTGGGTCCACGCGACCGCCGACCACGGCTCGCTGCTGCTCGCCCTCCCGCTGGCGGTCGCCGCAGGCCTCGTCTCGTTCTTCTCGCCATGCGTCATCCCGCTGTTGCCGGGCTACCTCTCCTACGCCACCGGCCTCTCGGGCGCCGACCTCGCCGAGGGACGGGGCGGCCGGGGCCGCATGCTGGCCGGCGCCCTGCTCTTCGTGCTCGGCTTCAGCGCCGTCTTCGTGCTGCTCGGGGTGGCGGCCGGGACGGTGGGGGACTGGCTCGTCGAGTACGACCGGCAGCTCCAGGTCGTCCTCGGCGTCATCTCGATCCTCCTCGGGCTCGCGTTCATGGGCGTGGTGCCGTGGCTGCAGCGCGACGTCCGCTTCCATCGCGTGCCCGCCGTCGGCCTGGTGGCCGCTCCGCTGCTCGGCGTGCTCTTCGCGGTCGGCTGGACGCCCTGCATCGGGCCTGCCCTCGCCGTGATGCTCAACCTCGCCGGCAACGAGGGCACCGCCTCGCGTGGCGGCCTGCTGCTGGCGTTCTACTGCGTCGGACTCGGCCTGCCGTTCATCGTCTTCGCGCTGCTGTGGCGGCGCGCGCTGGGCGCCATGACGTTCATCCGCCGGCACATCCGCTGGGTGACGCGGATCGGCGGCGCGATGTTCGTGGTCATCGGCCTCGCGATGCTCACCGGCTGGTGGGACTGGGCGGTGCAGTGGCTTCAGATCCACCTCGTCGACAGCTGGACGGTGTCGGTATGACCCACGAGACCACCCAGCGCACAGTGACGGGCCCCGAGGGTCGCATCCCTGACCTGCCCGACGGCGTCGCCGGGGAGCCCGACCAGCCGGATCGCCCCGAGCAGCCCGGCCGCCGGCCCGGCGAGCTGAGCCTGCGTGAGCTGGCCCGCTGGAGCTGGCGCCAGCTGACCTCGATGCGGACCGCGCTCATCCTGCTGCTCCTGCTCGCGCTGGCGGCGGTGCCCGGCTCGCTCATCCCGCAGAGCGGCGTCGACTCCATCAAGGCCTCGAACTGGCAGGACGCGCACACCACGCTGACGCCGATCTACTCCCGGCTCGGCCTCTTCGACGTCTACTCCACGCCGTGGTTCGGCGCGATCTACGTGCTGCTGATGGTCTCGCTCGTCGGCTGCATCGTGCCGCGCCTGCGCGTCTACTGGCGGGGGCTGCGTGCGCAGCCGCCGGCGACGCCTCGGCACCTGCTGCGGCTGCCCGACTCCGCGTCGTACACCACCCCGGAGGAGCCGGAGGTCGTCCTCGCTCGGGCGCGGACGCTGCTCAAGCGCCAGCGCTACCGGATCCGCAAGGGCGAGGGGGACGGCTCCGACGGGTCCGTCAGCTCCGAGCGTGGCTACCTGCGTGAGGCGGGCAACCTCGTCTTCCACCTCTCGGTCATCCTGGTGCTGGTCGGCTTCGCGATGGGCAGCATGCTCGGCTACAAGGGCGGCGTCATCGTCGTCGTGGGCAAGGACGCGGGCTTCACCAACACCCTCAGCCAGTACGACGACTTCGACCCCGGGTCGCTCTTCTCGGAGAGGCGGATGGACCCGTTCACCTTCCACATCGACGACTTCAAGGTGCAGTGGCTCAACTCGGGCCCACGGCAGGGGATGGCGAAGGGCTTCCAGTCGGAGCTCACCTACTGTCAGAGGACCGACTGCTCGGATGCGAAGCGCTACGACCTGCGGGTCAACCACCCGCTCAAGATCGGCAGCACCGAGGTCTTCCTCATCGGCCACGGCTACGCGCCGGTCATCACCGTGCGCGACGGCCAGGGCAACGTCGCCTACTCCGGCCCCACGGTCTTCCTGCCGCAGAACCAGACGTTCTTCTCGTTCGGCGTCGTCAAGGCCCCGGCGGCGAAGCCTGAGCAGATCGGCCTGCAGGGCGTCTTCTATCCGACGTTCATCATGGACGACAAGGGCAACCCGGCGACGCTGATGGGCAACGACCTCAACCCGCTGATCTCGATGCACGTCTATGCCGGCGAGCTCAACGCCAGCGGCGCACCGCAGTCGGTCTATGCGCTCGACACCTCGCACGCCAAGCAGGTGATGAACCCCGCCAAGCCGTCGCAGCCGCTGCGGCTCGACATGAAGCCGGGCCAGACGGTCACGCTGCCGGGCGGCCTGGGGTCGGTCACCTTCGACAAGGTCGTCAGGTGGAACCGGCTCCAGATCAGCCAGTCGCCCGGCAAGGGGCTCGCCCTCGGCGGGGTCATCCTCTGTCTCATCGGGCTGCTCGGCTCGCTCTTCATCCGGCCCCGACGCGTCTGGGTTCGCGCCCGGCGCGCCGAGGGCGGCACACTGGTCGAGGTCGCCGCGCTCGACCGCTCGGGCGGCGGGGACACCGACGCCGTCGTACGCTCGCTCGTCGAAGCGCTCCAGGAGGACAAGTCATGACCGACAACAGCTGGGGGATGCTCTCCAACCAGGCTGTCGGCGCTGCGGGGATCGTCTACTTCCTCGCGCTGCTCGCCCACCTGGTGGAGTGGTCCGCGCTCTACTCCGCTGGTCGAGTAGCGAGCGTCAGCGAGCGTATCGAGACCCGCGTCGGGACCGCCGTCGGTGCTGCTGGTCTCGATACGCCTTCGCCTAGCGGCTCCGGCTACTCGACCGGCGAGGGTCGTGCCTCGGCGCGAGTGGCGGACGACGCCCGCGAGCACCGGGTCGAGCTCTTCGGCCGGCTGGGGTTCCTGCTGACGGTCATCGCGGTCGCCGCCCACTTCATCGCCCTCGTCGGTCGCGGCATGGCCGCGGACCCGAACCGGGTGCCGTGGGGCAACATGTACGAGTTCACGCTCAGCGGCACCTTCGTGGTCGCCGCGGCGTACGTCGTCCTCCACCGCCGCTTCGGCCTGCAGTGGATGGCCCCGATCGTCGTGACGTTCGTCCTCGTCTGCCTCATGGTGGCGGTGCTGTGGCTCTACGAGCCGGTCGCGGCGCTCACCGAGGCGCTCAACTCCTACTGGCTGGTCATCCACGTCATCTCGGCGATCCTCGCCACCGGCGCGTTCACGCTCGGCGGGATCACGTCAGCGGTCTATCTCGTCAAGGCCCGCTACGGGTCGCGTGAGAGCGGATCACGTGAGAGCGGCGGTCCGGTCGGCGGCTGGCTCTCCCGCGTGCCGTCGCTGGACGTGCTGGACCGGGTCGCCTACCGGATCCACGCCTTCGGCTTCCCGGTCTGGACGTTCGCCGTCCTCATCACCGGCCCGATCTGGGCGCACCAGGCCTGGTCGTCGTACTGGAACTGGGACCCCAAGGAGGTCTGGGCCTTCATCACCTGGGTCGTCTACGCCGGCTACCTGCACGCCCGTGCCACGGCGGGGTGGCGTGGCCGCAACGCCGCCATCCTCGCGCTCGTGGGCCTGGCGACGCTGTGGTTCAACTTCATCGGGATCAACTACTTCTCGACGACGTCGCAGCACTCCTACGCGGCACCGGCTCCGGCGTCGGTGCCGGCCGGTGTGCCTGTTGGTGTGACTGCTGCGGGCGCCCGAGCCTAGGAGCTGTCCGATCCGTCGCCGTTGAGGCGCTTCCGGTCGAGATCACGGAGGAACTCGTCGTCGTCGTCGGGGCCGAGAGGCCCTGAGGGACGTTGGCCGCGGCGGGCACCGGCGAGGGGGCCGGGCAGGGGCGGAGTGACGCCGCGGCGCTGGACGACCCGCACCAGCGCGTACGTGGCGATCGCGATGATGATCAGCACGAACAACACCTTGAGCACGTTCCCACGATAGTTCGGAAATCAACGCGCGGACCTAGGCTGTATCGGGTGAAGGAGTTCGTCGTCTACACCCTGATGCGTCTGGCGATGCTGGCCGCCACTTTCGCGGTCATCGCGGGGGTCTGGATCCTGGTCAACGGCAGCCTGTCGGCGACCTCGGTGTTCGTCGTCCTCCTGATCTCGTTCATCCTCAGCGGCGTCGGGTCCTACTTCCTCCTCAGCGGCCAGCGCGTCGCCTTCGCCTCGCGCGTCGAGAGGCGCGCCGACGCCGCCATGGAGCGGATGCGCTCCAAGGAAGACGACTGAATGGCCGTCGTCCACGGCGACGCGTCGCTGGCGCCGACCAAGCCCGAGCTCGTCGCGGCTTGGCTGCCCACGCAGCCGTGGGCTCGCGGGCTCGACGGCCTCGCGCAGATCGGCGCCTACCGCTTCGACGACCCTGACGGGGAGGTCGGCATCGAGGCGCTCCTCTTCCGGGCCGGAGACCGGCTCCTCCATCTCCCGCTGACCTATCGCGGGGCTCCGCTTGTCGGGGCTGAGGAGTTCCTCCTCGGCACGATCGAGCACACCGCGCTCGGCACGCGCTGGATCTACGACGCGTGCGCCGACCCGGTCGCGGTCCGGGCCTACCTCAGGGTGATCCTCACGGGTGATGAGCAGGCGCCCCTCGACGTGGAGAAGGCCGGGGAGATCGTCGAGCGGCGCGAGCCGACGGTTCGCGTCAAGGGAAGCGGCTCGATGGCGGCCTCGGCGACTTCTGGGTCGGTTTCGGGACCGGATTCGGGACCGGAGTCGGGGCCGGAGTCGGCGGCCGGTGTCGTCGCCGTGCGCGAACGCGGGGCGTCCGCCGTCATCGAGTGCGACGGCCACGTCCTCGTCGTCCCACGAGTGCTCCCCGCCGAGGTGACGGGCCGCGAGACGCTCGCGGCTGTCTGGGACGGCGGCGAAGGGGTCGTCGCGGCGGTGCGCTGACGGGCGCCGTCGGCAGGCGGATGCCACGCCGCCGCCTGGCGCTGCCCCTCGAGCGCGGAGATGCGCACGGCTGCTCCCGCAGCCGTCGAAGGGGTCCCGCGCCGCAGGTAGCGGCCCAGGGCTGGTCGGCGTCGTGCTGGTCGGCTCCGCGGTGGGCGGCTCCGCGGTGGTCGGCTCCGCGGTGATCGGATCCGCCACTCTTGGCCTCGTGGTCTCCTTCGTGGGCCACCCATCTTCGGGGTGTTGAAGAGGCGCTGCCACTTCGTGAATTCGTTCACGAAGTGGCACCGCCTCTTCAACACCTCTCAGCGGCCCCGACGGCGAGCGCTGACCCTGTGCACCCCACGAGAGACGCATCCGCTCGGCACGGCTGCAGCGGCGAGTGCCGCGGCGCCGGTCGAGCCGCGTGTCAGGCGGCGGGCCGTCAGCTCAGGGCGAGGGGCACTGCGACCAGCACCGCCCAGGCCAGCTCGGCGCGGCCGGTCGCCTGAAGCACCGGGATCAGGGCTGGTCCGACGGCCCCGCCGGTGACGATGCGGGCCGACCGGCCGGCGATGGCGAGGAAGCCGAGCCCGATGAGGGCCCACCACGTCGTCGAGACGGCGACGGCGGCCACGGCGACTGCAGCGGCGGCGACGAGCAGCGTGTAGAGCGCGCGGGTGCGGCCGTCGCCCAGGATGACGGCAAGGGTTCGCTTGCCGGCGACCATGTCGGTCGGGATGTCGCGCAGGTTGTTGGCGACGAGGATGGCGCAAGCGAGCGCGCCGACGCCGACGGCGGCGTACAGGGCAGCCCAGGACCACTTCTCGGCCTGGACGTAGTAGCTGCCCAGCACGGCGACGAGCCCGAAGAAGACGAAGACCATGACCTCGCCGAGCCCGGCGTACCCATAGGGCCGCTTGCCGCCCGTGTAGTACCAGGCGGCGAGGATGCACACGATTCCTACGGCGACGAGCCACCAGGCCGTCGTGGCCGCCAGCACCAGGCCCGCGAGGCCCGCGACGCCGAAGGCCAGGAAGGCTGCCCGTTTGACGGCTGCGGGCGCCGCCACGCGTGACCCGGTCAGCCGCAGCGGCCCCACTCGCTCGTCGTCGGTGCCGCGGATGCCGTCGGAGTAGTCGTTCGCGTAGTTGACCGCCACCTGCAGCGCGAGGGCCACCACGAGGGCGAGCAGCGCCTTCCACCAGACCACGGCGTCGTCGTACGCCGCCACGCCGGTGCCCGCCACGACCGGAGAGATCGCCGCCGGGAGCGTCTTCGGGCGCGCCCCCTCGAGCCACTGTGCTGCTGTCGCCACGAGGGGACATTCAACACCGGGGGATCCCGTGACGCCGACGCGGTGCCACGGGACCGTGACCCGGCTCACCGGCGCGCGCCGGTTGTGACTCTTGCGTCAGGGACGTGATGATTCCTGCGGGTCGTCTCGCTCAGCGTGCCTGCGGAGGCGCCTCGCCCGCCCCGACGGTCACGGGTGGCCCGACGGCCGACCGAGCCAGGTAGCGCTCGGCCGCATGCGAGGCCGGACCGATCCCGACCGCGGCGGCCAGGACGATGAGGGCGATGATGACCCAGCCGGGAGCGCCGAGGGTCATGGCGAGGAACGTGTAGAGCGCCGGCGCCCAGATCTCGCTCAGCGTGTAGCCCAACGAGGAGACGCCCTGGTAGTCGCCCGGACGCTCGGGATCGGACAGCTCCGCGACCAAGCCCCACATCCCCGCGGACTGGAACAGCTCCGAGCCCGTCACGGTCACGTGGCCCACCCAGACGAGGACGATCGTGATCCAGCCGGTCGTGTCGTGCGTGACCAGCACGATGCCGCAGGAGAGGATGAAGCAGGCGGCACCGCGGTACTGCGCGCGCAGCGACTCCTGGACCGTCGTGACGCCGCGGGCGGCGGCCACCTGGAGGAAGACCGCCATCACGGTGTTGGTGCCGAAGAGCCACGCCAGCAGGACGCGAGGCGCGTCCGTCTCCTCGACCAGCCAGAGCGGGATGACCGTGTTGAGCAGGACGCCGTGAGTGCCCAGGACTCCGTTGAAGATGGACATGAGCAGGTAGCCGCGATTTTGGATGGCGCTCTGTTGATTTGCGCCTCCGCTCCGCTTTGGCGCGTGCCCGCCGCCTTGTAACCCTCGCCTTCCCTCCCGACGCTCGGTCGTTCCTCCCTCGCTCTGGTCAGTCCAGGCGAGGGCGGCGGCGGGCGGATCGGTGGGCGACTGTGTCGGTGCGACGGGGGCAAGCGGCTCGGGTGACATCGGCGGCTCGGGCGGCACCATCACGCGCTGTGGTGTCGCCGTGTTCGGCAGCGCGGGGAGCCGCCAGACCCAGACAGTGTTGGCGACGAGGAGGGCGCCGGTGATGAGCGGCACCAGCTGCATGGCCATGTCGGACTGAAGCGCCAGCGCGAGTCCGGCGAGGAGGGCGCCGAGGGTGTAGCCGACGTTGCGCGCGGCGCGCATGTACGCCTGCGACGCCACACGCTGCTCCCGGGGGAAGACGGCGATCGTGTAGGCGTTGCGGCCGGCCCGCATCGCCGACTCGACCACGCTCATCGCCGCCATGATGGCCAGGAAGGTGGCGAACCCGCTGATCGCCGGCCACAGGAAGTAGAGCACCGCCTCGATCGCCGCCATCGACAGCCAGGCCCGCTTGGCCCCGGTCCGGTCGACCCAGCGGCCGGTCGGGACGGAGGCGACGAACTGGACGGCTGCGGCCAGCGAGAGCCCCAGGCCGACATGCTGCGCGGACAGCCCGACGAGCTGGGTGAAGTAGAACGCCGAGCCGGTGAGGAACGCGCCTTCGCCGAAGGCCGAGACGATGGACTGGATCGCCAACCGCCGGGTGAGGGGGTCGCTGGGGATCAGGCCGCGCAGGAGGCGGAGCAGCAAGAGGATCCCTTCTTACCTTGACATCACGATGGCGCGGGGGCAGAGGCCGCGTCGGCCACGGGGAAGTGCTGGCGTGCGAACCGGCCCGCAGCCGCCACCGACCAGCGGAGCCCGATCGCGGCCACCGACACGATCGCGGCGATGACCAGCCAGCCGACGGCACCCCACTCCATCGCCAGGAAGGTGTAGACGGCCGGCGCCCAGAGGAAGCCGCCCTTGGAGAAGATCTCGCCGACGCCCTGGTACTCACCGCGCCGCCGCGGATCCATCAGGTCCGCCTGGAAGGTCCAGTTCGCCGCAGAGAGGAACAGCTCGGCGCCCGTCACGGTCACATGCCCGAGCCAGACCAGCGCAACGGTGACGAAGCCGACCGTCGAGTGCGTCACGAGGGTGATGAGGCAGCTGACCACGAAGAAGCCGGTCGCGATGGCGATGTTGCGCAGGGCGCTGCGGAGGTCGGTGACCATGTTCGACATGTACGTCGGCAGGATGATGCACAGCACCGTGTTGGTGCCGAACAGCCACGCCAGCAGGACGTGCGGGGCGTCGGTCCGCTGGACCAGCCACAGCGGGATGACGATGTTGAGCAGCACCTGGTTGGTCCAGAGCGTGCCCGTGAACAGCTCGGTGAGCATCCACCCGACGTTGCGCAACGGTCCCGGTCCGGTGAAGCGCTGTCGCGCCTCCCCGGCGGCGACCCGCAGGTCGTGTGGCGCCTTCGGCAGGCGGCTGATCGCCGCCGCGTTGAAGATCATCAGGGCCGCGGCGAACCACGGCGTGAACCGGATGACGTCGAGGTTGTCCAGCGCCAGTGCGGCGCCGCCGAGGATCGCGCCGAGAGTGAAGCCCGCGTTCAGCCAGGAGTAGAGGTACGCCTGGGTGCGCAGCCGCTCCTCGCGGGACATCACATCGAGGATGTAGGCCTCGCGAGCCGCGTCGCCGAGCGCCTCGAAGGCGGCGAACACGACGCCGACGACGACGTACTGCCCGAACGACCCGACGAAGGGGAGCGCCAGGAACGCCCCGCCCCGCCCGAAGGCCGCCAACGACCACATCCGCCTCGGTCCCAGCCGGTCGACGAGCCGGCCCAGCGGGTAGGCGAAGAGGAACGAGGCGACCATCGTGATGGTGATCGCGAGGCCGGCCTGTGCGGCCGACATGCCGACCACCAAGGTCAAGAAGACAGCGCTGCCGTGTTGAACGTGCCCTCGCCGAGCGCGAACACCAGCGACTGCGTCGCGAGCCGTCGCGACAGCGGCGTCGGTGGGACCAGGCGCGCCAAGAAACCCGGCACCGGGAGTGGGGAGGGCATGATATTCATCTGAACACGGCCGACTAGCGTTCGTCACATGGTTAACAGCGGCCGCTCGGCGACCGAGGTCGTCACGGCCGTCGACCGGTGGTTGGCGGCGCCGGCCGAGCCCGAGCCGTGGGTCGTCGAGACCTCCGGGTCCACCGGCCGGCCCAAGCAGGTGGTCCTCTCCCGCCGGGCGATGCTCGCCTCAGCGCAGGCGTCGGCAGCGCGCCTCGGGGCGTCCGGCCGGTGGCTGTTGGCGTTGCCGGCGTCGTACGTCGCCGGGCTCAACGTCATCGTCCGCTCGCTCGTCGCCGGGCACGAGCCGGTCGTGCTCGGCGACTCGTTCGCCGACGCCGCCGCGGAGGTCGGGCCCGGTGGGTTCGTGTCGCTCGTCCCCACGCAGCTGCACCGGATCCTCGAGACCGACCCCGAGAGCACGGCGGCACTGGCGGGCTTCCACACGGTGCTGCTCGGCGGCGGCCCCATCGACCCGACGCTGCGCGCCCGCGCCGCCGATGCCGGGGTGCGGGTGGTGGCGACCTACGGCTCAGCGGAGACGTGCGGTGGGTGCGTGTACGACGGCCTGCCGCTCGACGGCGTCGCTCTCGCCCTCGGGGCCGACGGCCGCGTCCGGATCAGTGGGCCGGTCCTGTTCGACGGCTATCGCGGTGATCCCGAGCTGACCAAGGAGGTGCTGGTCGACGGGTGGTTCCTGACCTCCGACGCCGGCCGGCTCGACGCCGACGGCAGGCTCCAGCTCCTTGGTCGCCTCGACGACATGGTGGTCACCGGCGGCGTCAACGTGTCCGCTCCGGTCGTCGCCGCTCGACTGCGGGCGCATCCCGCGGTCGCGGCCGCCGAGGTCCTCGGGGTGCCGGACGAGGAGTGGGGCAACCGGCTGGTGGCGTTCGTCGTGCTGCGGTCCGGTGGTCTCGATACGCCTTCGCCTAGCGGCTCCGGCTACTCGACCGGCGAGTCCGGTGGTCTCGATACGCCTTCGCCTAGCGGCTCCGGCTACTCGACCGGCGAGTCCGTTGGTCGAGTAGCGAGCGCCAGCGAGCGTATCGAGACCCGCACCCAGACCCTCCTCGGGGAGCTTCGCGACTGGGTCGCCGCGGAGCGCCCGAGATCGTGGGCGCCGCGCCAGGTCGTCATCCTCGACGAGATCCCGATGCTGCCCAACGGGAAGCCGGACCGGCTGCGGCTGCGGGAGCTCGCATGATCGAGACCCACGTGTGGTCCATCCCGATGCGCACCCGCTTCCGGGGCATCACGGTGCGCGAGGGGATGCTGATCCGCACCGAGTCGGGGTGGGGGGAGTGGAGTCCGTTCCTGGACTACACCGATCCAGCGGTGGTCGAGCCGTGGCTCAGGGCCGCGATGGAGGCAGCGGCAGGCGACTGGCCGGCGGCGGTCCGCGACACCGTGCCCGTCAATGTGACCGTGCCGGCGGTCGGCCCCGAGCAGGCCCACGAGATCGTCACGAGCAGCGGCTGCCGCACCGCGAAGGTGAAGGTGGGGGAGCCTGGTCAGGGCGTGGCCGACGACCTGGCCCGCGTCGAGGCGGTCCGCGACGCGCTCGGGCGGGACGGGCGCATCCGGGTCGACGTCAACGGCCTGTGGGACGTCGAGGATGCTGTGACGAACATCGGCCTGCTCGACCGGGCCGTCGGGTTGGAGTACGTCGAGCAGCCGGTCGCAGGAGTCGAGGACCTCGCCCTCGTGCGCCGGCGCGTCGACGTGCCGGTCGCCGCCGACGAGTCGATCCGGCGAGCGGCCGACCCCTACCGGGTCCGTGACCTCGAGGCGGCCGACATCGCGGTGCTCAAGGTGCAGCCGCTGGGCGGCGTACGAGCCTGCCTTCGCATCGCCGAGGAGATCGGGCTTCCGGTGGTCGTCTCGAGCGCGCTGGAGACCAGCGTCGGGATCGCCGCCGGCGTGGCACTCGCGGCGGCCTTGCCCGAGCTGCCCTACGCCTGCGGCCTCGCCACGGTGCGGCTGCTCACCGACGACGTCGTGACCGAGCCCCTGCTGCCGGTCGCAGGCGAGCTGCCGGTGGTGACACCGACCGTCGATGAGGCCAAGCTCGCAGCGCTTGCCGCGAGTCAGGACCGGCGCGCCCACTGGGAGGACCGGCTCGCGGCGGTGAGAGAGTTCGGTTCGTGAGCACAGCGTCGAACATCGCGTCGACCGAGCGGGAGTCGGTCAGCACCGACCTCGCTCGCGCCGTGGTCGCCGCGCTGATCGAGGCCGGCGTCGGCGAGGTTGTCATCGCGCCAGGCAGTCGCAACGCCCCGCTGTCCTTCGCTGCGTACGACGCCGCCGCGGCCGGCCTGCTCCGGCTCCACACCCGCGTCGACGAGCGCAGCGCGGCCTTCCTCGCACTCGGCCTCACCAAGACCGGATCCCGAGCTGCCGTCGTGTGCACCAGCGGCACCGCGGTCGCCAACCTCCATCCCGCGATGCTCGAGGCCGCCCACGCAGGCGTGCCTCTGGTCGTCGTGAGTGCTGACCGACCCGAGCGTCTCTACGGGACCGGTGCCAACCAGACGACGGACCAGCGCGGGATCTTCGGTCCGCTCGTCCCGTGGCGCGCGCTCTCGACGGCCGCCGACGTCGACGTCGACGAGCTGTGGTCGGCCCCCGGCCCCCTGCACTGGAACGTCCATCTCGACGAGCCCCTGCTCCCCGACGCTCCCTGGGTGGTGCCGGCCATCGCGGTCCGTTCGCGCCTGGAGCGGCCCGAGCCGCTGATCTATGAGTCGATCGAGCTCGGTCCCCGCACGGTTGTCGTGGCCGGCGACGACGCCGGTCCGCCAGCGAGGACCCTGGCGGAGGCGGCCGGCTGGCCGCTGCTGGCCGAGCCCTCCAGCGGCTCGCGGACGGGGGACAATCCGATCCGCACGTATCGGCTGCTCCTCGGTGGCCCGCTGGCCGACCAGATCGAGCGCGTGGTCGTCTTCGGACATCCGACGCTCTCGCGGCCGGTCAGCCGGCTGCTCGCGCGGCCCGATGTCGAGGTCGTCGCCGGACCGGTGCGCGGTGTGTGGCCGGAGCGGCCGTTCCCGGTCGACCGGCACGTCATCTCCCGGCTGAACGTCGAGGGCTCGGACGACCCCGCCTGGCTGGCCGCGTGGCAAGACGCCGACGCCGCCGTCAGTCGCCGGCTCGACCAGTTGGTGGCGGAGCAGGCGCCTCTGACGCCGTACGCCGTCGCCGGTGCCGTCGCCCGCGCCCTGCCGCCCGGAGGGCAGCTGGTCGTCGGCCCCTCGAACCCCATCCGAGACCTCGACCTGATGATGCCGCGGCCCGGGCGGGACTCCTGGCGCGTCGGCGCCCGGCGCAAGGTGCTGTCGAACCGAGGGCTCGCGGGCATCGACGGGGTCGTCTCCACCGCGATCGGTGCCGCGCTCGGTCGAGAGTCGACGCGCGACATCGCCCTGGTCGGCGACGTCACCTTCCTCCACGATGCCAACGGTCTGGTCCTCGGGCCGGACGAGCCCCGGCCGGACCTGACCATCGTGGTGGTCAACGATGACGGCGGGTCGATCTTCGCCACGCTCGAGCAGGGCGCGGCGGCCTACACCGACCGCTTCGAGCGCCTTTTCGGCACGCCGCACGGGGTGTCGCTGGAGTCGCTGTGCGCGGCGACGAGGACGCCGTACACCCGGGTGGACTCCCTGCCGGCGCTGGAGCAGGCCCTGGCGATGCCGAACGGCGGCATCGAGGTCGTCGAGGCCGTCGTCGGGCGCGCCGACCGCAGGGCGCTGGAGGGGCGGATCCGAGGCCTGGTGCAGGGATAGGAACGGTTCGGTCTGCATCGCCGCTCATCGTCAGCGCTCGAGCGGCGCTCAGGATGAGGCGGTGCGGGGCCGGCGCGCCCGTTGTGCTCGTCGAGGGGGCAGGTCGCGGATCCGGCGCCCGTCGGCGTCGACGAGCCACGCGCGGATCCGGTCCCCGGTCGACCCGCTGCCCTTGGCGATCTCGCGCCGGATCTGGCGACGCTGGTAGTCGCTGAACCCAGCCCAGATGCCCTGGGTCGCCGGGCTCGTCAGGCTGGCGGCGAGGCAGTCGGGCTGCACCGGGCAGGATCGGCACACCGAGCGTGCCAGGGCCATCGAGCCTGCGTCGAGGCTGAAGAAGATCTCGGGGTCGGTGTGGGCACAGGCGGCCCGTTCGGTCCACGACGCTGCAGTCACATCCCCAGGACGGCGAACGGCCCCGAAACTGACGGTCCCCGGTCCGCTCTCCTGCCGACAGAGGCGACGACCCTCAGGCGCGCGGCTTCCAGGCGGGGTCGCGGCCGATGAAGGCGACGAACCGGTCCTGGACGGGCACGTCGTCGGGCACCGGCACCTTGGGGCCGAACTGGCCGCTGCTGCGCAGCACCTCGTCCAGCGACTGCATCGCGGCGAGCGCCTCGGCGCACCGCGCATCGTCGAGGTCGATCTGCGTGTCCAGCGCCCGAGCCAGGTCCCAGGAGTGCATCCAGATGTCGTTCGTGTAGAACTGGTTGATCGCCGAGGCCAGCGGCATGTCGCCGAACATCGGGCTCGAGTAGGTGACGTCGCCCTGTTGCTCCAGGACCTGCTGGACCTCCTCGGCCCGCTGCCGCCAGGCGGCCGCCGGGTCCTCGTCCACCGACACGGGCGTCAGCGTGACGCCCGCCCGGGAGATGAAGCCAGGCAGCCACTCGATGAGGTGGCCGACGACGTCGCGCGCCGTCCAGCCGTCGACGGGGGAGGGGCGGGTCCAGTCCTCGGCGGACGCGCTCTCGGCGATCGCGGCGAAGCGCTGGGCGTCGTACGCGTGCTGTTCTGCGGGGTTCATGCGGTCTCCGTACCCAAGAGAGCGTCGAGCTTGGCATAGCCCTCGATGATCCCGACGTCCATGCCGCTGGACAGCATCATGTCGCGGATCTCGAAGGACTCCACGAGGCTGGTGATGACCGACCGGGTGCGGCCGCCCGGCAGCTCGGTCAGCGTGAGCGTCTCCAGTGAGACGCCGTCGGGCGCGCCGGCCCAGGTGAAGGTCTGCACCAGCCGGGAGGGCTCGCGGATCTCGTGGAAGCTGCCGTAGAACGCGGCGTAGTCCGGGTTGCCTTCGCGTCCGTCGACGTAGGCCCACGAGCCGCCCGTGCGACAGTCCCACTGGGTGATGCGCATCTGTGAGGCCTTCGGCCCGAGCCACTGCACGAGCAGCTCCGGGTCGGTCCAGGCGCGGAAGACGAGCTCGCGAGGAGCGTCGAAGTCGCGGGTGATCGTGATCGTCGGGACCTCCTTGGACGCCGCGATCTCGGTCTCGTGCTGTGCGGTCGTGGTCATGACGCGTCCTCCTGCTCGGTCGGGTGTTCCTGCTCCTGTAATCGCTCGAGGACGGCGTCCAGTCGCCCGAACCGCTCCTCGGCGCGTTGGCGGTAGCGCTCGATCCACTTCGTCATCAGGTCGAACACCTCCGCCTCGAGGTGGACCGGACGCCGCTGCGCCTCACGTCGCCGCGAGACGAGACCGGCCTCCTCGAGCACCTTGAGGTGCTTCGAGACGGCCTGCAGGCTCACGTCGTACGACGCCGCCAGCTCGCTCACCCCGGCGTCCCCGTCGGTCAGCCGGGCCACCATGTCGCGCCGGATCGGATCGGCCAGCGCTGCGAACACCTGGGAGAGCCTGTCGTCGTCCATGCCATCCTCAACTTCTGGGTTGAGTACGACGCTAGTCCGACTCGTCCTCGTAGTCAACCATTGGGTTGAGGAAACGTCCCACTAGGCTGCGCTCATGCGGATCACGAAGTTCGGCCACGCCTGCATCCGGCTCGAGCACGACGGCACCACGCTGGTGCTCGACCCCGGCATGTTCACCGACGCCGAGGCCCTCGCCGGCGCCGATGCCGTCCTCATCACGCACGAGCACCCCGATCACTACACGCCCGATCTCCTCCGGGCCTGCGTTGCTCCCGTCTTCACGATCGACGCGGTCGCGACCAAGATCCGCGACGAGGCCCCGGACGTGGCCGAGCGCGTCACCGTCGTCGCGCCGGGGGAGTCTTTCCAGCCGGCCGGCGTGCCGGTGACGGCCGTCGGCGAGCTCCACGCGGTCATCCACGACGAGCTGCCGCGCTTCCACAACAGCGGCTACCGCATCGAGATGGGCGGGCAGCGACTCTTCCACCCGGGCGACGCCATCTCTGAGACCGAGCAGGACGTCGACGTCCTGTTCGTGCCGGTGTCCGCGCCCTGGGCAGCGAGCCGGCACCTCATCGACTTCGCCCGCGCCGTCAAGGCGCCCCGCAACGTCGCCATCCACGACCGGATCTACTCCGAGGCCGGGTCGGCGATCTTCGACAGTCAGATCAACATGTTCCTGCCCAAGGCCGGGCAGGAGTACTTCCGCCTCAAGGACGGACAGGACCTCTGATGCCCTACTTCGCCGTGACCTACGTCTACACCCCCGACACCGAGGCGCTCGACCGGCTCCGCCCCGAGCACCGCGGCTTCCTCGCCGACCAGGACGGCCTGCTGATCTCCGGGCCCACGGAGGACAACGGTGCGCTCCTGCTGTGGGAGGGGAAGTCGGCGTCCGACATCGAGGAGATCCTCGACGACGACCCGTTCTGGACCGCCGGTCTCATCACCGAGCGCTCCGTCGTCGGCTGGAACCCCGTGCTCGGTCCCTGGCGGGAGACGCTGGACATCTGACCGGGTACTGCGCCCACGTCGGATCACGATGTGCTGAAGACGCGCTGCCGCTTAGTGAATTCGTTCACGAAGTGGCAGCGCCTCTTCAACCGTGGTGGTCCGCTGGACCGGCCGGCCGCTGGGCCGCAGGTGCAAGCCGGGCAGGGACTCGCTCGCCGGTCCGTCGTCCATCAAAGCCCGAGAGGCGATCGGGCGGGAAGGAAGGACAGGCATGCGGGGATGCGCCGACGCGCCCTTGCGCGCAAGGTCTGCGTGCCCGACTCGCAACCGGTCTGAATGGGCGGATCCGCCGCCTTGAGATCGGTCGATTGAGACCAGTTGCGGAGCGGCGCACCCGGGCGCACCAGTCCGCCCGAGCGAGATCGAGCGGGACCGAGCGAGATCGAGCGGGACCGAGCGGGACCGAGCGCGACCGTGCGGGACGAGCGCAACCGGTCTGACTCGACCGATGCCTATCCGCCTAATGCGTCTCTGACCGGGACGAGCTTGGCCTGGGACTCGGCCAGCTCGGAGGCGGGGTCGGAGGAGCCGACGACGCCGCAGCCGGCAAAGAGGCGGATGGTGTCGCCGCTGACGAGCGCTGAGCGCAGAGCGATGCCCCACTCGCCGTCGCCGGCGGCGTCCATCCAGCCGACCGGCGCGGCATAGCGGTCGCGCGACATCTGCTCCAGCTCGGCGATCAGCGCGACGGCTCGGTCGCGTGGCGTCCCGCCCACGGCTGCTGAGGGATGGAGCGCGGCGGCGAGCTCGAGCGAGGTGATGCCGTCGCGCACGACGCCGGTCACGTCGGTCGCCAGGTGCATGACGTTCGGCAGGTGCAGGACGAACGGCGCCTCGGGCACGTTCATCGAGGAGCAGTGCGGCTCGAGCGCGTCGGCGACGGACCGGACGGCGTACTCGTGCTCCTCCAGATCCTTCGACGACCGCGAGAGCGCGCCGGCGAGCTCGTCGTCGCGCGTCTCGTCGCCAGTGCGGCGGATGGTGCCCGCCAGGACGCGGGAGGTGACGAGGCCGCGCTCGCGCCGGACGAGCAGCTCGGGCGTCGCACCGAAGAGGCCGTCGACGTGGAAGGTCCAGCACATCGGGTACGACGCCGACAGCTGTGCGAGCGGCCAGCGGACGTCGATCGCGCTCGCCGTGGTGGCGATGAGGTCGCGGGCGAGCACCACCTTCTCGAGGGCGCCCGCGTCGATCCGGGCGACCGCCTCAGCGACCGCGCTCATCCACTGCTCACCGTCGAGGGCGCCATCGGCATACGTCACCCCCCGCGGGGCTGCTGCGGGCTCGGCTCGCTGCGGGAGCCATGCGGGCGGCGGGGTGTCCTCGGTGCCGACTGTCGTCACCCAGGCCACGCCGCCTCGGCGGCCGACCACGACGGCGGGCACCGTCAGCACCGACGCGACCGAGTCGTCGTCGGAGAAGGCGAACGACCCGAAGGCGACGAGCCCGCTGCCCGGCTCGTTGACCTCGTCGGTGACCGAGGAGCGGGCGACCAGCTCCGACCACCACTTGCTCGCGTCGGCGAAGCGGGTCGGCCCGGTCGTCCGCACGGAGGCCGCCTGGCCCCAGCCGACGAGGCCCTCGCCGCGACGCACCCATGACAGCGGGGCATCGGGCGGCAGCAGCGCGATCAGGTCGGCCGCGGCCTCGGCCGGCACGGTGACGGTGCGGGCGACGAGAGCGGACTGCACCCGATCACTGTAGAGGTTGGCGGGAAACATCCCCTCGCCGGCGAGACGAGCCGGATCGGGCGCCGATGCCGGCCGGTCCTTGCGCACGCGGTACCGTCGTGGCCCGTGAGCAACCGACGCATCGTCCTGCCGGGAGTCATCATCGGCGTCCTTCTCCTCGCGCTCGCGATCGTGTTCGCGGTCGTGCTGCCGAAGGCGCACGGTGACTCCGGCGATGTCTCGCTGCCCGACACCCTCCCGGGTGGCTACACCGCCACCGACCTGGTCGAGGCCTACAAGCACGCCCCCAACGCCACTGACACCCAGGTCCAGCAGGCGTCGGCCGCCGCGCGGACCGCCCGCAGCTACGGCGACAAGGCGCTCAAGGACTCCGGCGTGACGGCCGCCACCCGCACCTACATCGACAAGAAGCTGTCGACGCCGCTCTTCGTCCAGGTGTTCAAGGCGTCGGGCGGTGCGTTCTCCCCGTTCGAGTTCTCCGACCCCGCATCGGCGCAGTCCAACCAGCAGGTGCAGCGCCTGGTGCGCAAGGGCGACGTCGTCTGCATCGAGAACGGCTCCGCTGACGGGCAGGGCGGCGTGCAGGCGTCGTACGTCCAGTGCCAGAAGTCCGAGGGCAACACCACCGTCCAGGTGACCAGCCCGCTCGAGCTGGCCAAGGCGGTCGCCCTCGTCGACGACGTCTTCAACGAGGTGGCCTAGCCCGATGGCACGGGCCGAGCTCGACAAGCAGCCGGGCGACGTCCGTCGCATGTTCGACGCGGTCGCCCGCCGCTACGACGTGACCAACGACGTGCTGTCGCTGGGTCAGGACCGTCGTTGGCGGCGCGAGGTGTACGACGCCATCGACCCGAAGCCCGACGAGCTGGTGCTCGACCTCGCCGCCGGCACGGGCACGTCGTCGCAGCCGTTCGCTGACGCGGGCGCGGTGGTGGTGCCCTGTGACTTCTCGCTCGGCATGCTCGAGGTCGGCAAGCTGGCGAGGCCGACGCTGCCCTTCACCGCCGGCGACGGCACCCGTCTTCCGTTCGCCGACGGGACGTTCGACGCGGTGACGATCTCCTTCGGGCTGCGCAACATCGTCGACCCGGCGGCCGGCCTGGCCGAGATGCGCCGCGTCACGAAGCCCGGTGGGCGCCTGGTCGTGTGCGAGTTCAGCCACCCGGCCAACAGGGCGTTCCGCACGGTCTACATGGAGTACCTGATGAAGACCCTGCCGCGCGTCGCCCGCGCGGTCTCGTCCTCGCCGGACGCCTACGTCTACCTCGCTGAGTCGATCCGCGCGTGGCCCGACCAGGAGGGCCTCGCGAGGATGATCCGCGAGGCGGGCTGGGCACGACCGCAGTGGCGGAACCTGTCCGGTGGCATCGTCGCTCTCCACCGGGCAACGGCCTGACCCTTCTCATGCCGCTCCGAGCGGCTCGTCGAGGAGTCGCCTGAGGCCGGGCAGGTGTGGCTCGCCGCAATCGGCCACCATCGTGACGGTCGCGGGGTCGAGCCTGGTGCGGTGCGAGAGCACAGCTGTCATCACCGAGAGCCAGCCCTGCACGTCGCCGGGTCCGAGCTCGCCTCGGCCGGCGCGCTCCACGTCCTCTGCGAAGCGCGCGGGCAGCACGGACCGGCAGGGCGGGAACATCGACGGCGTGGTGACCTGGACGGCAGCGAGATCGCCCCGCGCGTCCGCGGTCTCGTCGTCGTCCCGCTGACCCCAGGCGACCGCCGCCGCGGCGAGCCGGCGCGGCCCCGCCCGCAGCACGAGCGCGCGGGTCGCCTCGATCACGTGGGGAGCTGCATGCCACGCCTCCGACGGAGGCAGTCCCATCGGGGTCATCGCGCACAGCAGCGGTCCGGCGCCGTGTATGGCCACGTGGGGAGGCAGCAGGTCCGCGGCGGCGACGCTGACCAGATACGGCCTGATGACCTGCGCGAGGATGTGCTTGACCCAGTCCTCGTCGCTCGGCTCCCCACCATCATCGTTGAACCAGGTGAGGGCCTCCTCCCAGGCGTCGTGCGCCCAGGTGCGTCCAACGCCGGCCACCAGATCGGCGACGTCGTCGACGAGTCGGTCGAGCGCCCCGGCGCGGCCGACTGGGCGCGCGGCGGTCCGGGCGACGGGGCTGGGCACCTCCCAGCCGGGAACGATCACCGGCGTGCGGGGCACGTCGTCGGACAGGTCGTCGAGGACCGCCCCCAGCTCAGCGGTGGCAGCCGCGAGCTCGTCGGCGCCGAGTGGAGTCGGTGGTCCGTCAGGCTCACGGTGCAGCGACCAACGAATCGGGAGGACCGGGGCGTCGCCGGCGTGGTAGGCCTCCAGCTCCCTCGCGTCGGTGGCCTCGCCGACGCGGAAGCGCACCGTCACCTGACCGGCGTCGTACTTCTCCTCCCACGCGGTGCCGGTCGGCAGGCGCCCCTCGGCCAGCCTCCACCCCATGTCGTTGAGCAGCTGGGTCATGTCCGATGAGCTGAACCGCCAGTCCGCGCCGGGGTCCTCGCCCAGCGACGGCTGGGACCACAGATGCAGCTCCGGCAGGTCGTCTGTCGCGAGCCCGACGGTGTAGGCGAACCTGAAGCGCCCGTCATCGTCGAGCACCACGATCACGTCCCACCACGGTGTGCGGGGGAGCTCCTCGAGTTCGGTCATGCCGACGACCTTGACACGAGCGTCCGACAGCTGGGGTCCGCCCTCCACAGGGCCGTCCTCCCGCGCCTTCCGACGGCAGCGATGGAGCGACTTGTGGACGCAGAACGGCCGAGTCCGACCAGATGCGTGACGCCGTCCCCGCCGAGTGATAGGAATGTCTGAGGACCTTTGTGATCCAGTTCACAAGATCACAAAGGCCGGTCGATCTCGAGGGCGTGGAAGGACGTGCCGGTGCATCTCTACATACCGATCCTGGTGCTCATGGCGCTGGCGACGCTCTTCGCGGTCGGCTCGGTCGTGATGTCGGCCCTGGTCGGGCCGAAGCGCTACAACCGCGCGAAGGTCGACTCCTACGAGTGCGGCATCGAGCCGACGCCGCACCCCGTCGGCGGTGGCCGATTCCCGGTGAAGTACTACATCACCGCGATGCTCTTCATCGTCTTCGACATCGAGATCATCTTCCTCTATCCGTTCGCGGTGTACTTCGACTCGCTGCGCGTCTTCGGGCTCGTCGAGATGACGATCTTCATCGCGACGGTGTTCATGGCCTATGCGTATGTATGGCGTCGCGGCGGACTCGACTGGGACTGAGGCTCGTGATGTACGCACCCTGCCAGCGTTGTCGTCGGTCGACGGCCGCTCCGCTGCGCTCCGCGCCAAGGCCGCCTTCCCTCCTCCGCCTTGGCATGGCACGCACCTCACGACCCTCAGCGGGAGGCAACTGACATGGGAATCGAAGAGAAGCTGCCGTCCGGCGTACTCCTCACCACCGTCGAGGGCGTCGCCGGCTACATGCGCAAGGCCAGCTTCTGGCCGGCCACCTTCGGGCTGGCGTGCTGTGCCATCGAGATGATGACCAGCGGCGGCCCGAAGTACGACCTCGCTCGCTTCGGCATGGAGGTCTTCCGCGCCTCGCCGCGGCAGGCGGACCTGATGATCGTCGCCGGCCGGGTGAGCCAGAAGATGGCCCCTGTGCTGCGGCAGATCTACGACCAGATGCCGGAGCCCAAGTGGGTGCTCGCGATGGGCGTGTGTGCGAGCTCGGGCGGCATGTTCAACAACTACGCGATCGTCCAGGGCGTGGACCACGTCGTCCCGGTGGACATGTATCTCCCCGGTTGCCCGCCCCGCCCCGAGATGCTGATCGACGCGATCCTCAAGCTGCACGACCAGGTCCAGCACGCCAAGCTCGGCTCCAACCGGGCGCGTGAGATCGAGCAGCAGGAGAACGACGCCCTCCAGGCGCTCCCGACCTCGAGCATGAAGGGCCTGCTCCGATGACCGAGCCCAACGTCCCCGACAACGTCCCCGAGAGCGGCTCGGGTCTCGATACGCCCTCGCCTAGCGGCTCGGGCTACTCGACCACCGAAGGTGGCGCCGAGCAGATCGGCGTGCGGACGGGCATGTTCGGCGCCCGCGACAGCGGCGACACCTCCGGCTTCGGGGGGCTCGTCCGTCCGGTCCTGTTCCCGCCGCCGGCCAGCCCGCCATACGGCGGGTGGTACGACGAGGTCGCCGGCGCGCTGGCCGTGGCCGAGCCGAGCGTCGTGATCGACCGCGGTGAGATCACCTTCCACGTGCGGCGTGAGGACCTCGTGACGGTGGCGCGGATCCTCCGCGACGACCTGCGCTTCGAGCTGTGCTCCGGCGTCAGCGGCGTGCACTATCCCGACGACGCCGGCAAGGAGCTGCACGCGGTCTACCACCTGCTCTCGATGACCCACAACCGGCGGATCCGCGTGGAGACCAGTGCTCCCGACGCGGACCCTCGGCTGCCGAGCCTGGTGTCGATCTACCCCACGCTGGACTGGCACGAGCGCGAGACCTACGACATGTTCGGCCTCGTCTTCGAGGGCCATCCCGCCCTCACCCGCATCCTCATGCCCGACGACTGGCCGGGCCACCCGCAGCGCAAGGACTACCCGCTGGGCGGCATCGGTGTGGAGTACAAGGGCGCGACGATCCCGCCGCCGGACACGCGGAGGAGCTACAGCTGATGGTCTCGACAAGCTCGACCAACGAGGGGTTCGGCACGTCCGAGGGGCGCGTCTACACCGTCTCGGGGCAGGACTGGGACGCCCTCACCGACCAGCTGGGGGAGGTCGCCGACGAGCGCATCGTCGTCAACATGGGCCCTCAGCACCCGTCGACGCACGGCGTGCTGCGGCTCATCCTCGAGCTCGAGGGCGAAACGGTGACCGAGGCCCGCTGCGGCATCGGCTACCTGCACACCGGCATCGAGAAGAACATGGAGTTCCGCACCTGGGTGCAGGGCGTCACGTTCTGCACGCGGATGGACTACCTCGCGCCGTTGTTCAACGAGACGGCGTACGTGCTGTCCACCGAGCGGCTCCTCGGCATCGAGGACGACGTGCCGGAGAAGGCCCAGGTCATGCGGGTGCTCCTCATGGAGCTCAACCGCATCTCCTCCCACCTGGTCGCGATCGCGACCGGCGGCATGGAGATCGGCGCGCTGACCGTCATGACGATCGGCTTCCGCGAGCGCGAGCTTGTGCTCGACCTGTTCGAGCTCATCACCGGCCTGCGGATGAACCACGCCTTCATCAGGCCGGGCGGCGTCGCGCAGGACCTGCCGCCTGGCGCCCTCGAGGAGATCCGCGGCTTCATCGACCTGATGAAGAAGCGCCTGCCGGAGTACGCCGATCTCTGCAACGCGAACCCGATCTTCAAGGCCCGACTCCAGGACGTCGGCGTGCTCGACCTCGAGGGGTGCCTGGCGCTCGGCATCACCGGGCCGGTCCTGCGCAGCACCGGCTACCCGTGGGACCTGCGCAAGACGCAGCCCTACTGCGGCTACGAGGACTACGAGTTCGACGTGCAGACGTGGGACACCGCCGACTCCTACGGGCGCTTCCGCGTGCGGCTGGGCGAGATGTGGGAGTCCCTGCGCATCGTCGAGCAGGCGGCCGACCGGCTCGCGAAGCTCGAGGGCGCGCCCATCATGGTCGCGGACCGGAAGATCGCCTGGCCCTCGCAGCTGGCGATCGGGTCCGACGGCATGGGCAACTCCCTCGACCACATCCGCCACATCATGGGCGAGTCGATGGAGGCGCTCATCCACCACTTCAAGCTGGTGACGGAGGGCTTCCGGGTGCCGCCGGGTCAGGCCTACGTCCCGATCGAGGGGCCGCGGGGCGAGCTCGGCGCGCACGTCGTCTCCGACGGAGGCACACGGCCGTTCCGGGTGCACTTCCGCGACCCGTCGTTCACCAACCTGCAGGCGACGAGCGTGATGAGCGAGGGCGGCATGGTCGCCGACGTCATCGTCGCGATCGCGTCGATCGACCCGGTGATGGGAGGCGTCGACCGATGAGTTGCCACCATGGCGGCGCCGCCCCGGCGGAACTGTTCTCAAGCGGCAGATTCGGCGTCCCGAGATCTGCCCGTTGGGAACAGTTGCGGAAGGGGACGAGGCGATGATCGACGAGACGACGTACGCCGAGCTGCGTGAGATCGCCGCCCGCTATCCGCAGGCCCGCAGCGGCCTGCTGCCGATGCTGCACCTGGTGCAGTCCGTCGAGGGCCGGGTGACGCCCGAGGGCATCGCGGCGTGTGCCGAGATCCTCGGCATCACCGAGGCCGAGGTCAGCGGCGTCGCCACGTTCTACACCATGTACAAGCGGCGCCCCGTCGGCGACTACCTCGTCGGCGTCTGCACCAACACGCTGTGCGCGGTGATGGGCGGCGACGCGATCTTCGAGCGGCTCAAGGAGCACCTGGACGTCGCCAACGACGAGACGACCGAGGACGGCAAGATCACCCTCGAGCACGTCGAGTGCAACGCCGCCTGCGACTACGCGCCGGTGGTGATGGTGAACTGGGAGTTCGTCGACAACCAGACCCCTGCGAGCGCGGTCGAGCTCGTCGACGATCTGCGCAACGGCGTCGAGCGGCACTCCACGCGCGGCCCGCGACTGTGCACCTGGCGCGAGGCCGAGCGCGTGCTCGCCGGCTTCAACGACGGTCGCGCCGACGAAGGGCCCTCCGCAGGTCCCGCATCTCTCGTCGGGTTGAGGCTCGCGCAGGAGAACGACTGGAAGGCGCCCTCCGCCGCTGGTCGAGTGGCGAGCGCCAACGAGCGTATCGAGACCGGGGAAGGCGAGTGACGGTGGTTTCGACAAGCTCAACCAACGAAGGACCCCTGACCCCGGTCCTCACCGCCAACTGGGCCGACGACCGCAGCTGGACCCTGGGGTCGTACGCCGCCGGTGGCGGCTACCAGGCGCTCGACAAGGCGCTCGGCATGTCGCCCGACGACGTGATCGCCGCCGTGAAGGACTCCGGTCTGCGCGGCCGCGGTGGCGCGGGCTTCCCGACCGGCATGAAGTGGTCGTTCATCCCGCAGGACAACCCGAACCCGAAGTACCTCGTCGTCAACGCCGACGAGTCCGAGCCGGGCACCTGCAAGGACATCCCGCTCATGATGGCCAGCCCGCACACGCTGGTCGAGGGCGTGATCATCAGCTCCTACGCCATCCGGGCCAACCGCGCCTTCATCTACGTGCGCGGCGAGGTGCTGCACGTGATCCGTCGCCTTCAAGCCGCCGTCGCCGAGGCGTACGCCGCGGGCCACCTCGGCTCGAACATCCACGGCTCCGGCTACGACCTCGACCTCGTCATCCACGCCGGCGCGGGCGCCTACATCTGCGGCGAGGAGACCGCGCTGCTCGACTCGCTCGAGGGCCGGCGCGGCCAGCCGCGGCTGCGTCCGCCGTTCCCGGCCGTCGCGGGTCTCTACGCGAGCCCGACGGTCATCAACAACGCCGAGTCGATCGCCTCGGTGCCGAGCATCATCGCCAACGGGGCGCAGTGGTTCGCGGCGATGGGCACGGAGAAGTCGAACGGCTTCGGCATCTTCTCGCTCTCGGGTCACGTCACACGGCCCGGACAGTACGAGGCGCCCCTCGGCATCACCCTGCGCCAGCTGCTCGAGCTGGCGGGCGGCGTACGAGAAGCCCCCAACGGTCAGCCCAGGGAGCTGAAGTTCTGGACGCCCGGCGGGTCTTCGACGCCCCTGTTCACCGCCGAGCACCTCGACGTCCCGCTCGACTTCGAGTCGGTCGGTGCCGCCGGGTCCATGCTCGGCACCCGTGCGCTGCAGATCTTCGACGAAACGGTCTGCGTCGTCCGCGCCGTGCTGCGCTGGACCGAGTTCTACAAGCACGAGTCCTGCGGCAAGTGCACCCCGTGCCGCGAGGGCACGTGGTGGCTGGTCCAGGTCCTGAGCCGGCTCGAGAGGGGCCAGGGCACGCCGGAGGACCTCGACCTGCTGCTCGACCAGTGCGACAACATCCTCGGTCGCTCGTTCTGCGCCCTCGGCGACGGCGCGACGAGCCCGATCACCAGCTCCATCAAGTACTTCCGCGACGAGTTCCTCGCTCACCTCGACCAGGGCGGCTGCCCGTTCGACCCCGCGAAGTCCACCCTCTTCCAGGAGGTCATGGCATGATCACCCCGCCCGATTCTCCGCTGCTCCGCTTCACTCGCCCGCAGACGATCGATCGGGGACCCCGATGACCAGCGAGGTGGTCAAGAGCGACCTCGTCACGCTCACCATCGACGGCATCGAGGTCAGCGTGCCGGCCGGCACCCTGGTGATCCGAGCGGCCGAGCAGGCCGGCGTGCAGATCCCGCGCTTCTGCGACCACCCGCTCCTCGCGCCCGTGGGCGCGTGCCGCCAGTGCCTCGTCGACATCCCCGACGCCGGCAACGGCCGCGGCTTCCCCAAGCCGCAGGCCTCCTGCACGATCCCGGTCGCCGAGGGCATGGTCGTCTCGACGGCGAACGAGACGGCGACCAAGGCCCAGAACGGGATCATGGAGTTCCTGCTGGTCAACCACCCGCTGGACTGCCCTGTCTGCGACAAGGGCGGGGAGTGCCCGCTGCAGAACCAGGCGATGTCCAACGGTCGCGGCGAGTCCCGGTTCGCGGCGTCGGGCGGCATCAAGCGGACGTTCCCGAAGCCGATCCACCTCTCCCCGAACGTCCTGCTCGACCGGGAGCGCTGCATCGTCTGCCAGCGCTGCACCCGGTTCGCCGCGGAGATCGCCGGCGATCCCTTCATCGCGCTGGTCGAGCGTGGCGCACAGCAGCAGATCGGCATCGCGGAGAACGCGCCCTTCTCGTCGTACTTCTCCGGCAACACCATCCAGATCTGCCCGGTGGGGGCGCTGACCAGCGAGGAGTACCGCTTCCGCGCCCGTCCCTTCGACCTCGTCTCCACGCCGGGGGTCACCGAGCACGACTCGTCCGGCGCGGCGATCCGCGTCGACCACCGTCGCGGCAAGGTGGTCCGCCGGCTCGCCGGCGACGACCCGGACGTCAACGAGGAGTGGATCACCGACAAGGACCGCTTCGGCTTCGCCTACCTCTATGCGGCCGACCGGATCACCTACCCGCAGGTGCGGGACGTGCCAGGAGATCGGTCCAGCGCGCTGCGCCCGGCCTCCTGGCTGGAGGCCTTCGCGGTCGCGGCCCGGGGACTCGCCTCGGCGGGCGGCGTCGGCGTGCTCCCCGGAGGACGGCTGACGCTCGAGGACGCGCGGGCGTACGCCGCCTTCGCGCGCGACGCCCTCCACACTCCGGACGTCGACTTCCGCGCCCGGCCACTCTCGTCCGAGGAGACGGCGTTCCTCACCGAGCACGTCCGAGGCACGGGCCTCGGCGTCACGTACGCCGACCTCGAGTCGGCCTCCGTCGTCGTGCTCGCCGGCCTCGAGCCCGAGGACGAGGCCGGCACGATCTTCCTTCGCCTGCGCAAGTCCGTGCGAGCCGGGCGGACACGCGTCGTCTCGCTCTCGCCGTTCACGACACGCGGTCTCGAGAAGCTGTCGGCGACCGTCGTGCCGACCGCGCCCGGCGACGAGGCCGACGCGCTGTCGTCGCTGCTGGGCCACGCCGACTTCGGCCTCGACTCCCGGGCGGTGATCCTCGTCGGCGAGCGGCTGGCGACGTCGCCCGGAGCGCTCGGCGCCGCGGTCGAGCTCGCCGCGAAGTCCGGCGCCCGGCTGGCCTGGGTCCCGCGCCGCGCCGGCGACCGCGGTGCGGTCGAAGCCGGCCTGCTGCCGGGGCCGGGCGGACGCGACGCCGACGCGATCGTCGACGCGGTCCTCTCCGGCGAGCTCGGCGGGCTCCTGGTCGGCGGCGTCGACCCCGACGACACCAGCGACCCTGTTGCCTTCCGTGCCGCGCTCGACGCGGCCCGTTTCGTGGTCAGCCTCGAGGTCCGGGACACCGACGTGACGCGCGCCGCCGACGTGGTCCTGCCGGTGGCCGCGATCACCGACAAGGCCGGCACGTTCGTCAGCTGGGAGGGCCGCGAGCGGCCGTTCGGGCAGGTCTTCCACAACCCCGCGGCGCTCACCGATGCCCGGGTGCTGAAGGGGATCGCGGACGAGCTCGGCGAGCGGGGGGCGGGTCTCGATACGCCTTCGCCTAGCGGCTCCGGCTACTCGACCGGCGAAAGCATGGCCGATCTCGGGGGTCGAGTAGCGAGCGCCAGCGAGCGTATCGAGACTGGCTCCTTCCGGCTCGCCACCTGGAAGCTGCTGCTCGACAACGGCGTGCTGCAGCAGGGCGACAAGGCGCTCGCGGCGACGGCTCGGCCACCGGTGGCGCGGCTGAGCGCAGGCAACCTGGAGCGCTTCGGGGCGACCGTCACGGTGACCGGCGACCGGGGGTCCGTGACGGTGCCGGCCGAGGTCGCCGACATCGCCGACGACGTCGTGTGGCTGCCGGCCAACTCGACCGGTCGAGGCCTGCTCGCCGACGTGGCGAGCCCCGGCTCACGAGTGGAGGTCACCGGTGCCCAGTGAAGCGCTGAGCGAGTTCGGCCGTGACACGTGGTGGATCATCATCATCAAGGCCGTGCTGGTCTTCCTCGTCCTGGTGCTGCTGACGCTCTTCAACATCTGGTGGGAGCGTCGGGTCGTCGCCCGGATGCAGCACCGGATCGGCCCCAACGTGCACGGCCCCTTCGGGCTGCTGCAGTCGCTGGCCGACGGCGTGAAGCTCGCGCTGAAGGAGGACATCGTCCCGAAGGCGGCGGACAAGGCCGTCTACATCCTGGCGCCGATCATCGTCGTGGTGCCGGCGTTCGTGACGTTCAGCGTCATCCCGTTCGGGCCGGTGGTGAACTTCTTCGGGCACAAGACGCCGCTGCAGCTCACGGACCTGCCCGTCGCGGTCCTCTTCGTCATGGCGATCGCGAGCATCGGCATCTACGGCATCGTGCTCGGCGGCTGGGCGTCGGGGTCGACGTACTCCCTCCTCGGCGGTCTGCGCTCCAGCGCCCAGATGATCTCCTACGAGGTCGCCATGGGCCTCTCGCTCGTCGCGGTCTTCCTCTACGCCGGCAGCCTCTCGACCAGCCAGATCGTCGCCGCCCAGGACAACCTGTGGTTCGGGCTGACGCTGCTGCCGAGCTTCCTCATCTACTGCATCGCGATGGTCGGCGAGACCAACCGCGCGCCCTTCGACCTGCCCGAGGCCGAGGGCGAGCTGGTGGGCGGCTTCCACACGGAGTACTCCAGCCTGAAGTTCGCCCTGTTCTTCCTCGCCGAGTACATCAACATGGCCACCGTCTCCGCCCTGGCGACGACGCTCTTCCTCGGCGGCTGGCACGCGCCGTTCTGGATCGACCACTTCTGGCCCGGCGCCAACCAGGGCTACTGGCCGCTGCTGTGGTTCTTCGGCAAGATGCTCTTCTTCATCTTCATCTTCATCTGGCTGCGCGGATCGTTGCCCCGGCTGCGCTACGACCAGTTCATGGCGCTGGGCTGGAAGATCCTCATCCCCGTCAGCCTGGTGTGGCTGCTCGCCGTGGCCGCGGTCAAGGCGATCCAGCTCGACGGCGGGATGCACCGGCCGACGCTTCTCATCGTGCTGGGCGTGGTGCTCGCCGTGCTCCTGGTGGTCACCTTCTGGCCGTCGCGGAAGCCGGCGGATGGTCTCGATACGCCTTCGCCTAGCGGCTCCGGCTACTCGACCAGCGGTGCGGGTGGTCGAGCAGCGAGCACCAGCGGGGCAGCCGGTGGTCGAGTAGAGAGCGCCAGCGAGCGTATCGAGACCGGTTCCCGCGGCTTCCCGACCCCGCCGATGCCGGCGGGTGGGGCGGTGCGCGGCGCTGCGCAGCCACTGGCGTTCACGTCCCGCATGTCCGGCACCAACGGCACCGTCGTCCGAGAGGAGGCCTGACATGACGCTCAAGGAGAGCCTGTGGGACCCGGTCGCCGGGTTCGGCGTGACCTTCCGGACGATGTTCAAGAAGGTCGTCACCGAGCAGTATCCGTTCGAGAAGCTGCCGACCGCCCCCCGCTTCCACGGCCGGCACCAGCTCAACCGGTGGCCCGACGGCCTGGAGAAGTGCGTCGGGTGCGAGCTGTGCGCCTGGGCCTGCCCCGCCGACGCGATCTACGTCGAGGGTGCGTCCAACACCGAGGACGAGCGCTTCAGCCCCGGTGAGCGCTACGGCCGCGTCTACCAGATCAACTACCTGCGCTGCATCCTGTGCGGGCTGTGCATCGAGGCGTGCCCGACGCGCGCGCTGACGATGACCAACGAGTACGAGCTGGCCGACGACAACCGCGCCGACCTCATCTACGAGAAGCAGGACCTGCTCGCCCCGCTGCTGCCGGGCATGGAGCAGCCGCCGCACCCGATGCGCCTCTCCGACGACGAGGGCGACTACTACCGCGGCACCTACGCCAACCCGGCGATCGCGGCGAACTTCCGTGAGCGCCAGACGGCCGCCCGCCGTGCCGAGACCGTGGAGGCGGCCGAATGAGCGCCGCGTTCTGGTCGCTGGCGCCGGTCATGGTGATCGCCGCCCTCGGGATCCTCTTCGTGCGCAAGGCGGTGCACGCCGCCATGCTGCTGGCCGTCGTCATGATGTGTCTGTCGGTGCAGTACGCCGCTCTCGACGCGACGTTCCTCTTCGCGGTGCAGATCATCGTCTACACCGGCGCGATCCTCATGCTGTTCCTGTTCGTCGTCATGCTGATCGGCGTCGACGCCTCGGACTCGGTCGTGGAGACGATCCGCGGGCAGCGGGTCCTCGCGGTCATCGGCGGCCTGCTCCTCGGGCTGGTCCTCGTGATCGCGCTCGCGCAGGTCACCCTCGGCACGATGCAGGGCCTGACGTCGGCCAACGCGGGCGGCAACATCCAGGCGCTGGCGAACCTGATCTTCTCCCGCTACGTGCTGGCCTTCGAGGTCACGAGCGCCCTGCTCATCACCGCCGCGATCGGCGCGATGGTGCTCGCCCACCGTGAGCGCCTCGACGCCAAGCCCACGCAGGCCGACCTCGCCGCCCAGCGGGTGCGCGACTTCGCCACGAAGGGGGTGCACCTCGGTCCGCTGCCCCCCCCGGGCACCTACGCGCGCCACAACGCGGTGGATACGCCGGCTCTGCTGCCCGACGGGTCCACGTCGGAGGAGTCGGTCAACCGTGTGCTCGCCGCCCGCGGGTTCGAGCGGCCGGTCCCGCGGGAGCAGGGGCTGACGGGTGGTCTCGATACGCCTCCGCCTAGCGGCTCCGGCTACTCGACCAGCAGCGGCTCGAACGGGACCGAGGGGGAGGCCTGATGGACAGCGTGACGCCGTACATCGTGCTGAGCTCCATCCTTTTCACCATCGGCTCCGTCGGCGTGCTGACCCGGCGCAACGCGATCGTGGCGTTCATGTCCGTCGAGCTCATGCTCAATGCCGCCAACCTCGCGCTGGTGGCGTTCGCCTACCAGCACGGCAACCTCGACGGCCAGATCGCAGCGTTCTTCGTGATGGTCGTCGCCGCCGCCGAGGTGGTCGTCGGCCTCGCGATCATCATGACCATCTTCCGGACCCGTCGCTCGGCCTCCGTCGACGACGCCAGCCTGCTGAAGTTCTGAGGGACGCATGCACGCACTCGCCACATCCGCGCACGCGCCGGTCGTCGCGCCCGGGCCCGCCGACGGCGTCTTCAGCCTGCTCTGGCTGGTCATCGCGCTGCCGGCTCTCGGCGCCGCCATCCTCCTGCTGGGCGGTCGGCGCACCGACCGGTGGGGGCCGCTGCTGGCGACCGCGCTGCCGATCGGCAGCTTCGTGCTCAGCCTCGTCATGTTCCTCACCCTGCTCGGCCGCAGCGACTCCGACCGGCAGGTCAAGCAGCACCTCTACACCTGGATCCACACCGGCCACCTCAACGTCGGCATGGACCTGCTCTACGACCAGCTGACCAGCCTCTTCCTGCTGCTCATCACAGGGGTCGGCAGCCTCATCCACGTCTACTCGCTCGGCTACATGGAGCACGACATACGCAAGCGGCGGTTCTTCGCGTATCTGAACCTCTTCGTCGCCGCGATGCTCACTCTGGTGATGGCGGAGAACTACCTCGTGCTGTTCCTCGGCTGGGAGGGCGTCGGCCTGGCGTCGTACCTGCTCATCGGATTCTGGCAGCACAAGCCGTCCGCGGCCGCTGCCGCCAAGAAGGCGTTCGTCATGAACCGCGTCGGCGACATGGGCATGAGCCTGGCGATCATGCTGGTGTTCGTCACGTTCGGCTCCACGAGCTTCGTCGTCATCAGCCACGCGACGCCCGCCGCGAGCCAGACGACGATGAACATCCTCGGCCTGCTCCTGCTGCTCGGCGCCTGCGGCAAGTCGGCCCAGGTGCCGCTGCAGGCGTGGCTCCTCGACGCGATGGAGGGCCCGACCCCCGTGTCCGCGCTGATCCACGCCGCGACGATGGTCACCGCCGGCGTCTACCTCATCGTGCGGTCCAACTTCGTCTTCGACTACGCGCCCACCGCACGGACCGTGGTGGTCGTCGTCGCGGTCGTCACGCTCCTGTGGGGCGCGATCATCGGAACGGCGAAGGACGACATCAAGAAGGTCCTAGCCGGCTCGACGATGAGCCAGATCGGCTACATGATGCTCGGCGCGGGTCTGGGCCCCGCGGGCTACGCCTTCGCGATCTTCCACCTGCTCACGCACGGCTTCTTCAAGGCCGACATGTTCCTCGGTGCCGGGTCGGTCATGCACGGGATGGAGGACGACGTCGACATGCGCCACTACGGCGTGCTGAGGAAGGCCATGCCCGTCACCTTCCTGACCTTCACGATGGGCTACCTCGCGATCATCGGCTTCCCCGGGTTCTCCGGCTTCTGGAGCAAGGACAAGATCATCGAGGCGGCGCTCCACGAGAACTGGCTGGTCGGCGTCCTCGCCATCCTCGGCGCCGGCATCACCGGCTTCTACATGACCCGCCTCATGCTGATGACCTTCTTCACCGACAAGCGCTGGCTCGGCGGCGTCCACCCGCACGAGTCGCCCCGGGTCATGACCGTGCCGCTGATCGTGCTGGCGGCGCTCTCGGTGCTGGGCGGCGTGATGCTGATCGGCAACTGGATCGTCGACTACCTGGCACCGGTCGTCGGCCAGAGCGAGGAGGCGGCCGGCGGCCTGCCCGGCTGGGCGGTCTCCGTCATCGTCGTGCTGGTCGTGGCGGTCGGCGTCGGGATCGCCTGGCTCCTCGTCGGGCGCCGGCCCGTCCCCGCCGTCGCGCCGGTCAAGGTCGCCTGGCCCGTGCAGGCCGCCCGGCACGACCTGTACGGCGACACCATCAACGACACCCTCGTCGTCCACCCCAGCGAGCACGTCACCCGGACGCTGGTCGACATCGACCACTACGTCGTCGACGGGCTCCTCACCGGCGGCCCGGTCGCCGTCGGTGCGGCCGGCGGCATACTCCGGCGGGCCCAGACCGGCTACGTCCGGTCCTATGCCCTCTCCGTCCTCGGCGGCGTCCTCGTCGTCGTCCTGGCACTCCTGGCGGTGAATCTTGTTTGACTTGCGCCTCCGCTTCGCTTTGGCGCGTGCCCGCCGCCTCGTGATCCTTGCTGGAGGACTCTCGTGACTCTGACGATCCTGTGGGCACTGCCGTTGGTCGGCGCGCTCGTCACTGCCATGACTCCGGCCGGGGGTGGGCGGCCGAAGCAGATCGCGCTCGCCTTCTCGCTCCTCGCGCTCGTGGAGGGCATCATCGTCGCCGCCCGCTTCAACACGGGCGACCACGGCTTCCAGTTCACCGAGAACGTCACGTGGATCAAGGCGTTCGGCGTGAACTACTCCGTGGGCGTCGACGGCCTCGGGCTGCTGATGGTGCTGCTGACGGTCGTGCTCGTGCCGATCGTGCTCGTTGCAGCGTGGCGAGACACGACCCGGGTGTCCTTCTTCGCGTGGGTCCTGGCGTTGGAGGGCTTCTCGCTGGTCGTGTTCACGGCCACCGACGTATTCCTCTTCTACGTCGTGTTCGAGGCGACGCTGATCCCGGCTTACTTCTTGATTGGAGCCCATGGAAATGTACACGGCGGCCGCGAGGGGCGTTCCTGGGCGGCGCTGAAGTTCCTCATGTATCAGCTCGGCGGCGGTCTGGTGCTGCTCGCCGGCGTCATCGCGCTGTACGTCGAGTCGGCGGGGAGCAAGAACGGGCCGTCGTACCTCATCACCGACCTGCGCAACCTCGACCTGTCCACGGACGTGGAGCGCTGGATCTTCATCTCGTTCTTCGTCGCGTTCATGGTGAAGGCGCCTCTCTTCCCGCTGCACACGTGGCTGGCGGACACGACCGAGAAGGCGACGCCGGCGACGAGCGTGCTGCTGGTCTGCATCCTCGACAAGATCGGCACCTTCGGGATGCTGCGCTTCTGCCTCGGGCTGTTCCCCGACGCCTCCAAGTGGGCGACGCCGGTGGTGATCACGCTCGCCCTGATCTCGATCGTGTACGGCGCGTTCCTGGCCATCGGACAGGACGACCTGCTGCGCCTCGTCGGACTGACGTCGCTGTCCCACTTCGGGTTCATCACCCTGGGGATCTTCGCGTTCACCACTCAGGGCGGCTCCGGCGCGATCCTCTACATGGTCAACCACGGCGTGGCCACCGCCGGGATGTTCCTCACCGTCGGGTTCCTGCTGCGTCGCCATGGCACGGTGAGCATCCGCGAGCTGCGCGGGCAGGAGCTCGCGACGCCTGTCCTGGCGGGGCTCTTCCTCGTCGCGGGTCTCGCCACGCTCGGTCTGCCGGGGCTCTCGCAGTTCGTCTCCGAGATCCTCGTGCTCATCAGTGCCTTCGACTACCACTGGTGGGTCGGTGCCGTCGCCGTCACCGGGATCGTGCTGGCCGCCGTGTACGTGCTGTGGGCCTATCAGCGGGTCTTCACGGGGCCGCGTCTCGATACGCCCTCGCCTAGCGGCTCGGGCTACTCGACGAACGACGCTGACGCTGGTCGAGGAGCGAGCGCCAGCGATCTCGGAGGTCGAGGAGCGAGCGCCAGCGATCTCGGACCTCGAGTAGCGAGCGCCAGCGAGCGTATCGAGACCCGTATGGAGACCCGCGACCTCGACCGGCGTGAGGTCGGCGTGCTCGCGCCCCTCGTGCTCGGGCTGGTCCTCTTCGGGTTCGTCCCCGGTCCGCTGCTCGACCTGGCCAACCCGACGGTGAGCGCGCTGATGGAGCATGCGGGCGTGAAGGACAACGCCCCCGTCGTGGCGGAAGGGGCCCACTGATGCCGTTCACCAACCCGCATCTGGAGTACGGCCAGCTCTGGCCCCTGCTCGTCGTCTTCGGCGTCGCCTGCGTCGGGATCCTCGTTGAGGCGTTCGTGCCGCGCCGGAGCCGCTACCTCACCCAGGTCGGCCTCACGGTCGTCGGCCTGCTGGTCGCGCTCGGCGGCACCATCGGCGTCGGTGTCGGCCTCGACGAGCTCTCGGGCGCGCGTGGCCTCGTCGCCGGCGAGGGGGCGCTCTCGATCGACGGCCCGAGCGTCTACCTGTGGGGCCTCGTCCTGATCAGCGCGATCGGCGGCGTCCTGCTCTTCGCCGAGCGCCGCCTCGAGGGCGGTGTCACCGTGTTCGCCGGGCAGGCTGCCGCAGTCCCGGGCACCACCGCCGAGCGGGAGGCGTCCACCCGCGGCCTCGAGCACACCGAGGTCTACCCGCTCCTGCTCTTCGCGGTCGGCGGGATGATGCTCTTCCCAGCCGCGAACGACCTGATCATGCTGTTCGTCGCGCTCGAGGTCCTGTCGCTGCCGCTCTACCTGCTCTGCGGCCTGGCCCGTCGCCGGCGTCTGCTGTCCCAGGAGGCGGCGCTGAAGTACTTCCTCCTCGGCGCCTTCTCCTCTGGCTTCTTCCTCTACGGCCTGGCGCTGGTCTACGGCTACTCGGGCACGATGGAGTTCGCCGGGATCGCCGCGGCCGTCCAAGGCACTACGGCCAACCACACCCTGTTGCTGCTCGGCATGGGCCTGATGGCCGTCGGGCTGATGTTCAAGGTCGGCGCGGTGCCGTTCCACTCCTGGACGCCCGACGTCTATCAGGGTGCACCGACCGCGGTCACGGCCTTCATGTCGGCCGCCACGAAGATCGCCGCCTTCGGAGCGATGATGCGGCTGTTCTACGTCGCCTTCGGTGCCGACCGGTGGAGCTGGCTGCCGATGATGTGGGTCGTTGCCATCCTCACGATGGTCGTCGGCGCCGTGCTCGCCGTCGTCCAGACCGACGTCAAGCGGATGCTGGCCTACTCCTCCATCGCCCACACCGGCTTCCTCCTCACCGGGCTGCTCGGCGTGCAGGCGGCCGGCGACCTCGGCAAGAACGAGATCAGCAGCCTCGAGGCGGTCCTATTCTACCTGACGACGTACGGCCTTGCGATCGTCGGCTCCTTCGCCCTTGTCAGCGTCGTGCGGGACGCCAGTGGCGAGAACAGCCGTTTCGACGCCTGGGCCGGACTCGGGCGTCGTGCGCCCCTGACGGCCGCCACCTTCTCCCTGTTCCTGCTCTCCATGGCGGGCATCCCGCTGACCGCCGGGTTCATCGGGAAGTGGGCGGTCTTCTCGGTCGCTCTGTCGGCGGGCGCCTGGCCCGTGGTCGTGGTCGCCATCGCGTCGAGCATCGTGGCGGTCTTCTTCTATGTCCGGTTCATCCTGCTGATGTTCTTCACCGACAGCGAGGGCGGGGCGGCCGTCACGATCGCCTCTCCGCTGACCACCGGCGTCATCGGCGTGACCGCGGTGGCCACCCTCGTGCTGGGCATCGTCCCGGGTCCGGTTCTGGATCTCGCGCAGCATGCGGGATCATTCATCAGGTGAGCACACCCGACTCCGCACCCGGCCTCGCCCTCCCGGTCGCCGACCCTGAGCTCGCGCAGCGGCTGAAGAGCCGGCTCGCGCTCGTGGAGAAGGCCCTGGCCGACCACGTGCGCTCCCGTGCGCCCTTCGTCTCCGAGGCCGCCGCCCACCTCCTCGAGGCCGGCGGCAAGCGGTTCCGCCCGCTCCTCGTGTTGCTCGCGGCGGAGTGCGGGGACCGCCCCGACAGCGACGACGTGCTCACCGCCGCCTGCGTGGTGGAGCTGACCCACTTGGCCTCGCTCTACCACGACGACGTCATGGACGAGGCTCTGCTGCGCCGCGGCGCCGACTCAGCCAACGCCCGATGGGACAACCACGTCGCGATCCTGACCGGCGACTTCCTCTTCGCGCGGTCCTCCGAGCTGACCGCCGAGCTCGGTCCCGAGGCCGTGCACATCCAGGCGCAGACCTTCGCCCGCCTCGTCGAGGGCCAGATCATGGAGACGCAGGCGCCGCTGCCCGGAGACGACGCGGTCGACCATCACCTCGACGTCATCGCCGGCAAGACCGGCATCCTCATCGCGACCTCCGCACGATACGGCGCGCTCTTCGGCGGCGCCCCGAAGGAGGTCGAGGAGGCGCTGACGGCGTACGGCGACATCGTCGGCGCCGCCTTCCAGATCTCCGACGACATCCTCGACATCGCCTCGGACGGCGACGTGTCCGGCAAGACGCCCGGCACCGACCTGCGCGAGGGCGTCCCGACGCTGCCGGTGCTCATGGCGCGGCGCTCGGCGGGCCCCTCCGACGCCCGGCTCGTCGCGTTGCTCGACTCGGATCTGTCCGCGTCTGACGACGACCTGGCCGAGACGCTTGCTCTGCTCCGTGCGCACCCCGCAATGGATGAGGCCCGTGCCTACGTCCTCGAGGAGGCCCGCCGGGCGAAGGCGTGTCTCGGTCCCGTGCCCGCCGGCCCCGTGCGGGACGCGCTGGAGGCGTTCGCGGACATCGTGGCGACGCGGACGGCCTGATCGCCTGCCCGCCGAGTCGGCGTGTCGTTGCGCCGTCAGGCCGCTGAGTCGGCACTTCTTGTCGGCCTGATGAGCCCGAAGTCGGCGTGTCTGCGCATCGGTAGGCCCCCGAGCTGGTGCGTCTTGGCACCGCCGGGCCGCCGAGGCGGGGTGACGTCGCTGCGGCGGTGGGAGAGGGTGGACGCTGCCGCTTCGTGAATCAGTTCACGAAGCGGCAGCGTCTCTTCAACTGCCCTGCGAGGGGTGGGCGATCCTCGACGCGCCGAGCCACCTGCACCTCGCCTACCGACCAGGTGTGCCGATCGCGTCCGCCCTGGATCTCGGCTAGCTCGATCGGATGCCTGCTCGGTGTGCTCGTTCGTCCTTTCGCCAGCGGGCGACCTCTCGATGCGTTCGGTTCGCCGCCTCGCGGTTAGCCTCGAGTGGTGATCACGGTTGAGTGAGCGGTCCGAGCAGCGCACGGGTGTCCTGTACGGCGTGGCGGCGTACGTCATGTGGGGCGCCTTCCCGCTGTTCTGGCCGCTGCTGGAGCCGGCGGGCGCCTTCGAGATCCTCGCGCACCGACTGATCTGGTCGATGGTCGTGATGGCCGCCCTCGTCGTCGCGATGCGGCGCACCAGGCAGTTCTGGCGGCTCGTGCAGACGCCTCGGACCCTGGCCCTGCTGGCGGCCGCGGGCGTGACGGTGAGCATCAACTGGACGGGCTACATCTGGGGCGTCAACCACGGGTACGTCGTCGAGAGCAGCCTCGGCTACTTCATCAACCCGCTCGTCACGGTGCTGATGGGCGTGCTGATCCTGCGCGAGCGGATGCGGCCCGTTCAGTGGGTCGCGGTCGGCATCGGGTCCGTCGCGGTGCTCGTCCTCGCGGTCGACTACGGGCGGCCGCCGTGGATCGCCCTGCTGCTGGCGTTCTCGTTCGGCACCTATGGGCTGCTGAAGAAGAAGGCGAACGCCGGCGCGATCGAGAGCCTTGCCCTCGAGACGGCGGTCGTCGCACCGATCGCCGTCGTGTACGTCGCCTGGCTCGGTGTGACCGGCGCCGGCCACTTCACCTCCGAGGGGATCGGGCACACCGCCCTCTTCATCTCAGCAGGATTCGTGACCGCGGTCCCGCTCATCTGCTTCGGGGCGGCCGCCATCCGGGTGCCGCTGGTCGTGCTGGGGCTGCTGCAGTACCTCACCCCGGTCCTCCAGTTCGCTCTCGGGGTCCTCTACTTCCACGAGGCGATGCCTCCCGGACGCTGGATCGGCTTCGGGCTGGTGTGGATCGCGCTTGCGGTCTTCACCTCCGAGGCGGCATCGAACCGCGGGTTGTCGTCCACCGAACTGCGGGTTGTTGCCCGGCCCGACCGCATGCGCTGATCGCCCCGACCACAACCCGGGGCTCGGCGGACCACAACCCGGGGCTCGGCGGACCACAACCCGGGGCTCGGCGCGACCTCAGACGACCGTCCAGGTGTCACCGCCGTGGAGGAGAGACGTCAGCCGGTCGGTCCGCGAGGCGTTCGACGAGGCCACGGCCGTGCCGACCTGCTCGCGGGCGAGGTCGTCGTAGGTCGGCCGTGCGACCTGGCGGAAGATCCCGACCGGCACCGGGCCCTCGATCCGCGAGAGCGCGAACTGGTCCGAGGGGTCCTCGGCAGTCGGGTCGTGCTGCCACGTGCGGTCGCCCGCGCTGACCTCGACCCCCGGCTCGAGCCGCAGCAGGTGGTCGCCGGCCCCCGTGCCCTTCAGCTCGTCGAAGGCACCGTCGTTGAAGATCGGGCAGTTCTGGTAGATCTCGACCAGCGCGGTGCCGCGGTGCGCGGCGGCCGCAGAGAGCACCGAGGTGAGGTGCTTGCGGTCAGAGTCGACCGTCCGCGCCACGAAGGTCGCCTCGGCGCCCAGGGCGAGGGAGACCGGGTTGAACGGGTGGTCGACCGACCCCATCGGCGTGGACTTGGTGACCTTGCCGGTCTCGGAGGTGGGGGAGTACTGCCCCTTGGTCAGCCCGTAGATCCGGTTGTTGAACAGCAGGATCGTCATGTTCACGTTGCGGCGCAGCGCGTGGATGAGGTGGTTGCCGCCGATCGAGAGAGCATCGCCGTCACCGGTGACCACCCACACCGACAGGTCGGGCCGCGAGGTGGCGATGCCGGTGGCGATCGCAGGGGCGCGTCCGTGGATGGAGTGCATCCCATAGGTGTCGAGGTAGTAGGGGAACCGCGAGGAGCAGCCGATGCCGGAGACGAAGACGATGTTCTCCCGCCGCAGCCCCAGGTCGGGCAGGAACCCCTGCACGGCCTTCAGCACGGCGTAGTCACCACAGCCGGGGCACCAGCGCACCTCCTGGTCGCTGGTGTAGTCCTTGCCGGTCTGCGGCTCGTCCGAGAGGGGCACGAGCTCGAGGCCGGACCCGAAGCGCATGGTCACTTCATCAGCTCCTCGATCGCGTCGGCCACGTCGGCCGCGGTCAGCGGCAGCCCTCGCACGACGTTGAGTCCCACCGCATCGACGAGGTAGTGGGCCCGCAGCAGCAGCGAGAGCTGGCCGAGGTTCATCTCCGGGACGAGCACCCGGTCGTAGCGCCGGAGGATGTCGCCCAGGTCCGCGGGGAGCGGGTTCAGGTGGCGCAGGTGGAGCTGCGCGACCTCGCGGCCAGCCTGGCGGGCACGGCGTACGCCGGCTCCGATCGGCCCGTACGTCGACCCCCAGCCGACGACCAGCACACGGGCCGCACCGGTCGGGTCGTCGACCTCCAGCGGCGCCAGGCTGTCGGCGATGCGGGCCACCTTGGCCGCCCGGGTGCGGACCATCAGCTCGTGGTTGTCCGGGTCGTAGGAGATGTTGCCGTGACCGTCGCCCTTCTCCAGCCCGCCGATGCGATGCTCGAGGCCGGGCGTGCCGGGCACCGCCCAGGGCCGGGCCAGCGTCGCCTCGTCGCGCAGGTAGGGCCAAAACGTGTCGGCCGCGCCGCTCGTCGAGACGTGGTTCGGCTGCGTCGCGAAGGCGGGCTCGATGAGCGGCAGGTCCTCGACGTCGGGGATGCGCCAGGGCTCGGAGCCGTTGGCAAGGTAGCCGTCGGAGAGCAGCATGACCGGTGTGCGGTAGGTGATGGCGATCCGCGCCGCCTCCAGCGCGGCCGCGAAGCAGTCGGACGGCGTCGAGGGGGCGATGATCGGCACGGGCGCCTCGCCGTTGCGCCCGAACATCGCCTGCAGCAGGTCGGCCTGCTCGGTCTTGGTGGGCAGACCGGTCGACGGGCCGCCGCGCTGGACGTTGACGACGACGAGCGGGAGCTCGAGGGCGACGGCCAACCCGATGGTCTCGGACTTCAGGGCGATGCCGGGACCGGAGGTGGTGGTGACGCCGAGCGCGCCGGCGTACGCCGCCCCGAGCGCCGCCCCGATGCCGGCGATCTCGTCCTCAGCCTGGAACGTGGTGACGCCCAAGCCCTTGTGCTTGGAGAGCTCGTGAAGGATGTCGGAGGCCGGCGTGATCGGGTAGGAGCCGAGGAAGAGCGGGAGGTCCGAGCGCACCGCGGCGGCGATGAGGCCGTGCGCGAGCGCGAGGTTGCCGGTGATGTTGCGGTAGGTGCCGGGGGACTGCGGGGCTGGCAGCACCTCGTAGCGCACGGCGAACGCCTCGGTCGTCTCGCCGAAGTTCCAGCCGGTGGTGAACGCGGTGATGTTGGCGTCGCGGATCTCGGGAGCCCGCGCGAAGCGCCGCTCGAGGAACCCGATCGTCGACTCGGTCGGTCGCCCGTAGAGCCAGGAGAGCAGCCCGAGCGCGAACATGTTCTTCGCGCGTGCGGCGTCCTTCCGGGACAGACCGAACTCCTTGACCGCCTCGACGGTCAGCCCGGTCAGGTCGACCTGCTGGACGAGGTAGTCCTCGAGTGCCCCGGAGGTCAGCGGGTCGGCGTCGTACCCCGCCTTGGCGAGGTTGCGCGCGGTGAAGTCGTGGGTGTCGACGATGATCGTCGCGCCCTTGGGGAGGTCCGGCAGGTTGGCCTTGAGGGCGGCCGGGTTCATCGCGACCAGCACGTCGGGCGCGTCGCCGGCGGTGAGGATGTCGTGGTCGGCGAAGTGGACCTGGAACGACGAGACCCCGGGGATGGTGCCCTGCGGGGCGCGGATCTCGGCGGGGAAGTTGGGCAGCGTCATCAGGTCGTTGCCGAAGACCGCGGACTCCTGCGTGAAGCGGTCACCGGTGAGCTGCATGCCGTCGCCCGAGTCCCCCGCGAAGCGAATGACGACGCGATCGAGACGCGTGACCTGTTCCGGCACCGTGGCACTCCTCGACAAAGCTCGTGTTCCGTGCTTCGCCAGCCTAGTGGCCCGCGTGTCAAAACCGCCGTCGTCCACACATCGGACACCGATCTTTCGCTGCGCCGCTGGTCGAGTAGCGAGCGCCAGCTCCCGTCGCTGGTCGAGTAGCGAGCGCCAGCGAGCGTATCGAGACCCGACGCGCCCGCCATGCGGACATTTTCACTCGTCTCGGGTAATTGCAGTAATCTGCTCAACATAACGAGCCCGATCTGGTGGCTCGGGAAGCAGAACAAAGGGTGCATGTCATGAAGCTCATCAAGATCGCGTCGGTCCTGGTTGCGGGTGCTCTCGCGCTGACCGCGTGCAGCTCGTCCAACGGCGCTGATTCCAGCGCCGCCACCGTCCGGGTGAACGGCTTCTCCACGCTGGAGCAGCCGAACAAGATCGTCTTCGACGCCTTCAACAAGACCGACGCCGGCAAGGGCGTGCAGTTCCAGACGTCGTACGGCGCCTCCGGTGACCAGTCCCGCGGCGTCGAGTCTGGCAACAAGGCCGACCTGGTCCACTACTCGCTCGAGACCGACGTGACGCGGCTCGTCAAGGACGGCATCGTCGACTCGAGCTGGAACAGCGGACCCACCAAGGGCATCGCGACCTCGAGCCTCGTCGTCTTCGTCGTGCGCAAGGGCAACCCGAAGCACATCCAGACCTGGGACGACCTGGTCAAGCCGGGCGTGCAGATCATCACTCCCAACCCCGGCTCGTCGGGCTCCGCCCGCTGGAACATCCTCGCCGCGTGGGCTCACATCACGGGCAACGGCGGCAGCGAGGAGCAGGCCAAGGAGTACGTGACGAAGCTCCTGAAGAACACCATCGCGCTGCCCGGCTCCGGTCGTGAGGCGACCACGACCTTCACCGCTGGCTCCGGCGACGTGCTCCTGTCCTATGAGGACGAGGCCATCCTCGCCCGGCAGAGCGGCGCGGACCTCGACTACGTCGTCCCCGCCGACACCCTCAAGATCGAGAACCCCGCAGCCGTCACCAAGGGCGCGCCGCAGGCCGCGAAGGACCTCCTCGCGTTCCAGATCAGCAAGGAGGGTCAGGCCGCCTACGCGCAGTCCGGCTTCCGGCCGGTCATCGACGGCGTCGACGTCGGCGAGGTGAAGGGCGCGAACGACCCGTCCAACCCGTTCCCTGCTCCCGCGAAGCTGTTCACGATCGAGGACACCTTCGGCGGCTGGGGCCAGGCGGCCGACAAGTTTTTCGGTGACGGCACCCAGGGCAAGCCGCTCGGTCTCATCACCGCGATCCAGCAGGCGACCGGCAAGGGCGCCAACGGGTCATGACACAGGCCCCGTCCCACCTGGAGACGGCGGACGACGTGATCACCGAGCCGGTGCCCTTGCGGGGGCGCCGGCCTCGGCGCGTTCGTCGGAAGCCGCGCTCGACCTTGACCCGCGGGGCCGGCATCAGCCTCGGCCTCGCCATGATCTGGTTCAGCCTGCTCGTCCTCCTGCCTCTCGCTGCGATCGTGGCGAAGGCGGCCGAGGGGGGCTGGGCCAACTACTGGCACGTCGTGCGCGACGGCCAGACCTGGGCCGCCGTCTCGCTGACCGTCCTCGACGCCGCGATCATCACCGTCGTCAACGTCGTCATCGGCACGATCATCGCGTGGGTGCTGGTGCGGGACCGGTTCCCCGGCAAGCAGCTGCTCGACGTGATCATCGACGTCCCGTTCGCCCTGCCGACGATCGTTGCCGGCCTCGTGCTGCTCTCGCTCTACGGGCCGCAGAGCCCGATGGGCGTGCACTGGGCGTTCACGCCCAACGCGGTGCTGCTGGCCTTCGCGTTCGTCACCCTGCCGTTCGTCGTCCGCACCGTCCAGCCCGTCCTCGAGGAGCTCGACGCCGACGTCGAGGAGGCGGCCGCCTCGCTGGGCGCGGGGCGTACGACGATCCTGCGCCGGATCCTCCTGCCCTCCCTCGTCCCCGCCGTCGCCGCCGGTGCGGCGCTGTCGTTCGCACGAGCGATCTCGGAGTACGGCTCTTTGGTGCTGCTCTCGGGCAACAAGCCGTATCAGACCGAGGTCGTCGCCGTGCGCGTGCTGACCTTCATTGAGAACGGGTCGACCGCGTCGGCGGCGACCGTCGCGTCGCTGATGCTCGCGGTCGCGCTCGTCGTCATCGTCGCCATCGATCTCGTGCAGAGGGTGGTGGCCCGCGTTGGTTGAGCTGCCCACCCCCGTCAAGTGGCTGCTGCGCGTGGTCGCGGTCGGCTACGTCTTCTTCCTCGTCGCCTGGCCGCTCGGCATGCTCGTCCAGCGGACCTTCGAGAACGGCGTCAGCACGCTCACTGACGCCCTGTCGGACCCCGGCGTGCAGAACGCGCTCCTGCTCACGTTGCGCGTGGCCCTCGTCGCGGTCGTCATCAACCTCGTCTTCGGTGTGACGATCTCGCTCCTCCTGGTGCGCTACGAGTTCCCGGGCAAGCGGATGCTCTCGGCGCTCATCGACCTGCCGCTCGCCGTGTCGCCGGTCGTGGTCGGCTTCGCTCTGCTGCTGGTCTACAACGGCCGCACCGGCTGGTTCGGCCCGTCGCTGGAGTCCGCCGGCTTCCAGGTCATGTTCGCGACGCCCGCGCTGGTGATGGCGACCTGCTTCGTCGCGCTGCCGCTGGTCGTCCGCGAGGTCGTCCCGACGCTTCAGGAGGTCGGCAGCGACCAGGAGCAGGCCGCCCGGTCCCTCGGTGCCAGCGGGCCGCAGACCTTCTGGCGGATCACCCTGCCGAGCATCAAGTGGGCGGTCGTCTACGGCGTCGTCCTCTCCCTCGCCCGCTCGGTGGGCGAGTTCGGCGCCGTCAAGGTCGTCTCGGGCAACCTGTCCGGCAAGACCCAGACCGCCACCCTCGCCGTCGAGGCCAAGTATCAGGGGTTCGACCAGCCGACCGCGTACGCCATCGCGTTCCTGCTGGTCCTCGTGTCGATCGCGTGCCTGGTCGTCGTGGCCTTCCTCCGACCCACGTCAGCGAAGTGAGCTCATGAGCATCTCCGTCTCGAACGTCACGAAGACGTACGGCGACTTCGTCGCCCTCGACAACGTCTCCGTCAACATCCCCACCGGTCAGCTGACCGCCCTGCTGGGGCCCTCGGGTGGCGGCAAGTCGACCCTGCTGCGGGTCATCGCCGGTCTGGACTCCGCCGACTCCGGCGCCGTGTCGATCGAGGGCACGGACGCCACGAAGCTCCCGCCGCAGAAGCGCAACGTCGGCTTCGTCTTCCAGCACTACGCCGTCTTCAAGCACATGTCGGTGGCGAAGAACGTCGCCTTCGGCCTCGAGATCCGGCACCGCCCGAAGGCGGAGGTGAAGAAGCGCGTCGGCGAGCTGCTCGAGCTCGTGCACCTCTCGCAGTTCGCCCACCGGATGCCGTCGCAGCTCTCGGGCGGACAGCGCCAGCGCATGGCGCTGGCGCGTGCTCTGGCCGTCGAGCCGTCCGTGTTGCTGCTCGACGAGCCGTTCGGCGCCCTGGACGCCAAGGTGCGCAAGGAGCTGCGCGACTGGCTGCGCCGGCTGCACGACGAGGTCCACGTGACGACCGTCTTCGTCACCCACGACCAGGAGGAGGCCCTCGAGGTCGCCGACGAGATCGTCGTCATCAACCAGGGCCGGGTGGAGCAGGTCGGGGCGCCCGACACGTTGTACGACGCCCCCGCCAACGACTTCGTCATGGGCTTCCTGGGCGAGGTGACCCGGCTCGGGGGTGTCCTGCTGCGGCCGCACGACGTGGAGGTGCGGACCTCTCCGGTGTCGCACGAGTCGGTGGAGGGGACGATCTCGCGGATGCTGCGCGTCGGCTTCGAGGTGCGGCTCACCATCCTGACCGACGCCGGCGAGGAGGTCGCGGTCGAGATGACGCGCACGCATGCTCGGTCGCTGGGTCTGTCCGAAGGTCTCACCGTCTGGCTGAACGCCGCTCCGGGAGCGACGACGGTCTGACCTCCGGGATGGTGAACGGTCGCAGATGACCGCGGGCGGGTCGGCGAGATGTGACAACTCGCGGACACGCCCGCGGTCATCTGCGACCGTTCACCGCTCAGTGGGGCTGCCAGGCGTCCTCGGAGGCGGTCCGCTTCGTGACGGTCTCGGGGAGCTCTCGCGAGGCCAGCGAGGCGATCGAGACGAACTCGAACACCTCGCGCAGCGAGTCGCGGGCCGCGATCCAGACGTGCTGGAGGACGTCGGCACGGTCGTTGTAGGTGACCGCCTCGGGCCGGAGACCGTAGACCGACACCAGCGGTCCGTCGACGGCACGGATCACGTCAGCCACAGAGACGGCGTCCGGCGTACGTGCCAGCCGCCACCCACCCGACTGCCCGCGCTGGGAGATGACGATGCCCGCCTTGCGCAGGTCCGCGAGGATCGCCTGGAGGAAGCCGTGGGGGATGTCCTGGAGGCGGCCCAGCTCCTCGGCGCTGACGGCGCGGCCATCCTCGCGCGCGGCCATCTCGATGAGCGCCCGGAGGGCGTAGTCGGACTTCGCAGAGACTCGCACGCGACATAGTGTCTCAGACGAGTCGAGTGAAATGGTCGACTCACCCGACTGTGACGCCATTGCGACTCTTGATGACCGACGACCTTGTGGGGCTGGGGTGACCTCACTGTTGGGCATTCGAAGCGCACCGTCGATCGGCACGGGGTGTCGGTCGCGGGTCCTACACTGGCTCCATGACCGAGGATCGCATTTTCGCTGATCACCGCATCATGGGCGGCGTGCCGTGCATCCGCGGCACCAGGATTCCGGTCGCCACGATCGTCGGGCTGATCGCGGAGGGGTACTCCGTTGAGGAGGTCCTCGCAGACTATCCCCAACTGGCGACCGAGGACGTTCGCGCTTCCCTCGCCTTCGCGGCCGCAGCCGTTTCAGAGCGTCAGCTCCCACTTCGGACTCCGGCTTGAGGTTCCTGATCGACGAATGCATCAGTGCCAGGATCATGCCGCAGTTGGCGACCGACGGCCACGACGCTATCCACGTTGAAGATCGAGGACTGCAGGGCCACGTCGACAGCGAGGTCCTGGCGTTGGCGCGCGATGAAGGTCGGATCCTGGTCTCAGCAGGCACCGACTTCGGCGAGATCCTGGCTCGATCGGGAGCGAGCGTGCCGAGCTTCGTCCTGTTCCGGCAGGGAAACCGAAGTCCCGAGCATCGAGCGGCCATGCTCCTTGCCAACCTGGGCGAGGTCGCAGCGGACCTCGAGGCCGGAGCGGTCGTGGTCTTTGCGGACGACCGGATCTGGGTTCGTCGACTTCCGCTGCGCTGACCCAACGGCCCTCAGCGGTAGTTCACGAACTGCACCGCGAAGTCGTAGTCCTGCTCCTTGACCAGCTGCTGGACGGCCTGCAGGTCGTCGCGGCTCTTGGAGGAGACCCGCAGCTCGTCGCCCTGGATCTGGGCCTTCACGCTCTTGGGGCCCTCGTCGCGGAGCAGCTTGGTGATCTTCTTCGCGTTCTCGGAGGTGATGCCCTCCTTCAGCGTGATCGAGATCTTCGAGGTCTGGCCGGACTGGCGCGGCTCGGAGGCGTCGAGGATCTTGAGCGACTGCTGGCGCTTGATCAGCTTGTCCTGGAACACGCTGAGCACGGCGTTCGCGCGGTCGTCGGCGGAGGCCGAGATCTCGATGGCGGCCTCGCCCTTCCACTCGATCGTGGCACCGGTGCCCTTGAAGTCGAAGCGCTGGCTCACCTCACGCGCCGTCTGGCTGAGCGCGTTGTCGACCTCCTGACGGTCGATCTTGCTGACGATGTCGAACGAGCTGTCGGCCATGGGACGTCCCTCTTCCGCGTTTTTCTCGAGTCGTGCTGCCTGCGCTATTGTTCCGTCCTGTTGCGCCGGGTCCAACCCCGGGGTGACGTCCCAGGCGGGTTGCCCGAGCGGCCAATGGGAGCGGACTGTAAATCCGTCGCGAAAGCTTCGAAGGTTCGAATCCTTCACCCGCCACGGAACGGCGAAAGGGCCTGTGACCTGCGGAAACGCAAGTCACAGGCCCTTCTTGTGTTGTTGGTTTCGTCCGGCTGGATCCGGCTTGGTACGGGTGTCTGCGTCGAATACGCGTCGAAATTTGCGCTGCTAGCGTCCACGCCACGTCGACACCGATCCTCGCCGAGGCGGTGCGCTGAACGCCTCGGGGAGCACAGCAGTATTCCTGTCACGCAGTCCAGCCCGGTCTGCGGCGGCGAGGGTGAGCATGGGTCCTACTCGTGCCGCGGTGGTTGCGGCTTCGGCGGGACAGCCCGTTCGATGATCTCCATGGCGATCACCTCTTGCCCGTCGATGCACTTGGCGTAGATGCGCAGGAGCACCTGGACCGAGTGTCCGGCCCATTCGGCGACCTGGGTTGGCGGCACGCCGCCGTTGAGCCAGGTCGAGAGACAGGCGTGACGCAAATCGTAGGGCCGTCGTGCCAGCGGGCTCTGGTACTGGGCCAGGGGCAGTGCGGCCCGACGCGCCGCGTCCCAGGCCCGGTAGATCGTGTTGTGGCCAATCAGGTCCCGGTGCGGGGGCGCGAGGACGACGCCCCCTCGCCCCGTCCTGGCCACGAACAGGCGGCCCTCTGCACCGGGAGGGTACGTCGCGATGTGGTGCCGCAGGATCGCGACGAGGTTCGGATGTGCCGGGACTCGACGCGTTTCGTGCACTGCGCGGTGCTTCAGTTGTCGCTGCTGACGGGGATTGCCGTCATCGGTCCACCGGACGTGGGAACTCTGCTGTGATCCCGACAGCAGAATCTGGCCCCAGCCCCGTGCGGGCAATGTCAGGTCATGCTCGCTGAGGTTCTTCGCCTCCGCAGGTCTGAGGCCGGCGTAGTAGATGCAGGCGAAGAACGCCTCGAGTTCGGGCCGTATGGACCTCACCTGGGCGAGGAGCGCGTCGGCCTGATCGGCGTTGGCGACGACGCCCCGATCGACGACCTCCTTGGTCTTGGGTCGTGACAGCCTCACGGCGTCCAGTGGGTTGGTGTCGAGGACTCGCTCCTCGACACCGTATTCTAGGGCGCCGTGGAAGATCGCCCGCTTGCGGGCGAACGTCGACGGTGACGCGGGCTTGCCATCGAGGAGCGTGCCGAACCTCGCGTTGATCCGTCGGAGGACGGAGGGTTCGGTCAGGCCGGTGATCGGCATCGAGTGCTTGATCGCCCACGTCAGGAGGCGCTGCTCATAGGACTGGGGCGGTAGCGGATGAATCGTGAAGGCGTGCCGATAGAGGGCGCGCCGAAGGTGCTCGGTTCGGCTGCTCTTCGGCTGCCGGTCGAGTGTCAGGTCGTCCGCAGTCGGCAGCGGCATCGAGGTGAGCTGACCGGTCAGCTCGATCGTTACGTCGGTGAGCGTTTCCGCGATGCCGCGGCGGTGCGACGGTGAGGCCTCTGGCCACTTCGACTTCGCGAATGCCATCGCGAACTCGAGCCAGGAGACCGGGCGACGCTCATGCTTTAGTTGTTGGGGGAGACCACTTGCGAGCTCGAACGGCTTGCCCTCTTTGGTAGCAGTGGCCAGGTCTGTGCGGAACGAGTCGGCAAGCTTCCTGGTTCCGAATGTGCGGCGAAATTGTTCGCCGCTCACTGTCCAGCGCACTACGTACGTTGTTCGCTTGACACCCCTGTAGGACAGGATGTTCCAGATCCGGACGTCGTAGCTGGTCGGGCCGTGGCCGCTGGCCGTCTGCCCGAGGTCGGACGTCATGCAGGTTCCTCTCGGCCCTCAAGCCACTCATCGAGGTCTCGGCGGCGGATGCGGAGGGCCCCGTTGGGCAGCTTGATGCAGCGAGGCGCCTTGTGGGCCGCCCGCCAGTCGTAAAACGTCGAGCGAGCAATGCCGAGCTCCTCACACAAGTCGGAGACACTCAAATGCGCGCGGGTCGCCCGCGGCGGGATGATCGGCTGCTCAACATGGGGGTACGTGGTCATCTGGTCCTCCTCGTCGGCTGGCGACGGTTGTCACGGACGTGGTCGCAAACCAGACGGCAGTCCCGGCCTGCTCGTGCCCATCTGGGTGGCGCCGGTTGCGCCTGTGTCGTTGGTGCTCGTCATTGCGCACGTCCTGCTTGCATGCCGGCGTCGATGCTCGGCGCCATGCCGGGGATCGGTGGGGTCGGTCGGTGGGCGCCGGGGGTTGGGCGGCTCTGCTCGGGGCTGGGGTCGGGCGTTGGATGGACTCGGGGTTGCTCGGCGTGTCCGAGTGCTGCTGCGGCGGTGCTGGCGGCCAGGGCGGCGGTAGTCGCGGATGAGCGGATGGCGCTCAGGAGCGGTTCGGGGATGATGATGGTGCGGTTGTGGAGCTTGTCGCCGATCGCGACATGAACCTCGTCATCGGTGGGGAGGTGGCCGGCGGCTCGGAGCTCATCCGCCTCGCCTTTGAGGCGGGCGTCGAGTCGGCGAGCCGGGCCGGTCAGGGTCTGTCCGTCAACGAGGGGGACCTTTGCTGACTCGGCGATGTCGACGGCGGTCTCCATCGCTCCGGCGGACAGGGTGGTGGTGCCCAGGTCGATCCGGCCTGCGATCGCGTCCGTCGCGACGAGGTGGTCGCCGGTGTGAGTGAGCTCTCGGCAGGCGGCGCGAAGCTCCGCGGCGCGGTGGAGAAGCGCCACCGTCTCGCCAAGACGGCGCCAGGTGAGGTCGGTGCGAGCGGTGCTGGGCATCGCGGTCCTCTGGGATGTGTGTTGAGCGGTTGGGTCGGCTCGCTGGTTCTCGGACGGTGTTGGTCGGTGTGGCCCGATGGCCATCTATCCACAGACGGCGAACTTTGGTGGGTCCTGCCGCTGCCCTGTGGATAACTGCCGTGGTTGTCGGTAGGTGTGGGCAACGGGGCGACGTCACCAGAAGGTGCTGGCGGTGTTCCCGGAGCCCAGTCCACGAGAAGGCGCCAATCTGGCACTAGTGCTGATAGAGGAAGAGAGCCGTTATGACGATGATGGTCCCCGTTATTGTCGTCGGCGAGTCCACCGCTCAGTCCGCAGCCCGCCCACGGCGGCAATCCGACGCGGTCGCGGCGGTGAGTCGTAGGTTGCCGCTACCGTCCAGACATGACCTCTACCGCCCCGTTTGATGGGGACGGCCAGCGCGTCAGTCAGCCGTCGTGGCGTCGGCCGGACGGGCTGCGCGTCGAGCTGCGAACGAAGTTGCACAGCAGCGTGTGGAGCCAGATGGAGGAGTTTGGCTGGCAGAGCTGGGACGGCCTCATCAGCGGCATCTGGCGTATCGACGGGACGAGGACGGCATCGCTGAGGGCGATGACCACTTCATCGAGCGCGCGCCGGACGCGACCACGCGTGGCTGGCGCGGAAGCGAGGCGGTGCTTGATGAGGACGAACTCATCCTTCCGCTGGGCCGCATCTCCGCGCACGCCATCCGGTTCGGCAACCAGCCGCGGACGCCTGGCGCCGAGAAGGTCGAGACCGGTTGGGGCCTCTTCGAGGCCGCTGACGCAATCTCCCAAGGGCTGGCATCTACCGTGTGCCCCATGCTTGACGTCAATTCACCCGACATGTTCATCGAGGAGGTTCTCGAGGTCATCGAAGACGAATACGTGGACGAGATCCTCGTCATGGACGAGACCGAACTCGATCCGCAAGCGCGCCGAAGAGGTATCGGAGCCTGGGCAGACGCACGGGTTATCACCGCGCTCGCACCGAGTGCTAGTACGCTTATCGTCGCCAAAGCAGCGCCGCTGCATCGCGCCGACTTCTTGCCCGAGGGTGCAGACACCAGGCGCGAGTTCACTGCCGAGGAGAGCGCCGCTTGGCACCAGGGGCAGCAGAGCTTGTGGACATACTGGTCTCAGACCCTTGGCCTCCCGAGTCGACAGCCACCCTGGGCTGCTGGTCGGCCTCGGAGGCACAAACCCAGCGCGCCAGTGCACCCTTGGTAGATGGGTGGAGGCGCAGCCGCATCGCATCCGCCGATGTTGGGGCGCCGATCGACGCCGCCCACCAGCACGCCGCACACCTCACGTGCCAACAACGCCGGCCAGCAGCGGTCACCCGTCCGGGGCCGACATTCGTGCCGATCAGTGGGGCCAAGACACTTGACGAGACCCAGTGGGTTTCTGCGATAGCGACGGTTGCCGCATTCGACGCCGCACTAGCCGCCAGACCGTGCAGGTCGGCCGCGTAGGTCGGCCCAGAGCCTCTGATGGCGCTCGTCGAAATTCCCCAGTGATGCTCATCGAAAGTCCTCACCCTGGGCGGTGGTCACTGTAGCGGTCGGCGGGTGCCGGTCGCGGCGTGTCGGAGCGTGTCGTTCTTGGCGTGGTGATTGCGGAGGCGGTAGGAGTCGCCGTCGAGGTTGAGTACGACGGAGCGGTGCAGGAGCCGGTCGAGCATGGCCGCGGCGACGGTGGTGTCGCCCAAGACCTCGCCCCAGGAGGCGACGGCGCGGTTGGTGGTCAGCACGATGCTGGTCTTGAGGTAGCGCTGGGAGACGACCTGGAACAGCGCGGAGGCGGCCTCGCCGGGCAGCGGGAGGTAGCCAAGCTCATCGATGACGAGGAGCGTGGGACCGGCGAAGAACCGCATGGTGGTGGCCCACCGGCCTTCGATCGCGGCGCGGTGGCACTTGGCGGCGAGGTCGGCGGCGGTGGTGAAGTAGGTGCGGTAGCCGGCTTCGGCCGCAGCCCTGCCGAGCCCGACCGCGAGGTGTGTCTTGCCGACCCCGGGTGGACCGATGAGGAGCACGTTGGTCGCGGATTCGAGGTAGCGGCAGGTGGCCAGCTCGTCGAGGAGCTTGCGGTCGATGCCGGGGGCGGCGTCGAAGTCGAACTCGGCCAGGGTCGCTGGTGTCGGAAGAGAGGCGAACCGCAGTCGGCCGGCCAGCTTGCGGGCCTCGGTGGCCTCGACCTCCCGTCCGAGGAGGTGCTCCAGAGTCGCGGTCATCGACCACTGCTCGGCTTCTGCTTGGGCCAGCACGGAGGGGAGGTGCTCGGCCGCGGCGGTGAGCTTTAGCGCGGCGAGGTGGCCGCGTAGCTGCTGGTAGAGGCTGGCCTGGGTCCCCGTCATCGGTGTGTCCATCAGCGCGGCGATCGTGGTGTTGGTCATGTGAGGGTGTTCCTTCCGGTTGCTGCTCGGTCGTACTTGGACAAGTCGATGACCACGTCGTCGCTGACGACGGTGACGGCGGTGACGGCGTCGGGTTGCTGGCGCGCACGCAGCTGCTCGGCGGCTGCGCGGGCCGCGGGGCCAGGTGGGATGCGTTCCTTGCGTCGGTGTGGGCGGGAGGTGTCGTGGCCGGCGAGGACGAGGTGCTCGAGGGCGATCACGTGGCCGTGGTCGCGGACCATCACCCCGGCCCCGTCGGGAGCGAGCTGGTGTCGAGCGATCACGATCCCGCTGCTGGTGGCGATGTCGACATGCTGGGTGCCGAGTCGTTGGGACACGGTGACCGTGGCGCGGGCCAGCTCAGGTGGCACGGAGTAGAAGTTCCCCCGCCAGGCGACCAGCGCTTGGGCCGAGACGAGGCGTTCCTCGGCGATGGTCGCGGGGAACGGCGTTGCCGGGACCGGCGCCAGGGGCTCTCGTTCGGCGATGGTCAGCACGCTGGCCTTCCCGCCCGGCCCGGCGGCCCGGAGTCGGGCGTCCCCGCGCTGGGGCGCACCACTTGTCCAGCGACGCCTGGGCCTGCTCGATGGTGACCTCGTTGGGCAGGGTGCGCCACCAGCGTTGGGCGGCGGTGTGGTTGGACTTCTCCACCACGCCCTTGCGGTTCCCGCGTCGCGGTGGACAGATCGCCACCGACACGCCGTAGTACTTCGCGACCCCGGCGAACGTCGCGGTCACCTTCCCCGACTCGGGGTGGCACACCGTGGTCATCCGGTCGAAGCGCCACTGCCTGGTCAGCCCGCCGAGTTTGCGGGTCGTCTTGTCCAGTGCGTCGATCAACTGGGCCTGGTCCTCAGCCGCCGCGAGCGTGCCGCGCCATCTGCCCGAGTGCGCCAGCGCGCCGACGAGCAGGTGGGCGGTCTTGCCCCACCCCCAGTGCGCGGGCGGGTCGGGGAGCTCGACCCAGTCCCACTGGGTCTCCTCACCGGCCGGGTGCTCGATGACCGCTGCTGCGCGGCCCTTGGTCGCCGAGCAGGGCTCGCAGTGCGGCCGCAGACCCCGGCTGCGGATCTGGCGGGTAAACGTCGGATACGACCGGTCATAGCCGAGTCCGGTGACCTCGTCGAACAAGGTCACCGCCCACAGGTGCGGGTCCTCACGGAGCCGTTCGCGGACGTAGTCGAGGAACGGCTCGAACGGATCGTCCTCGGCAGGCTGGCGCACGCCGGCGACCCGCGCACCGGCCAGGTAGGTGCGGATGGTCTTCCTGTCCCGGCCCAGGTGCCGAGCGATCGCAGAGATCGTCCAGCCCTGCCGGCGCAACGCGTGAGCGTCGATGTCTTCCTCCCGTGTCAACATGGGAAGCGAGGGCTCCTTCGATAGACGGCGTGTGGTCAGAGACCGCCATCTTCGAAGGAGCCCCGCCGCTTCCAGCGGAGCCACGAGGTGGGGAATTTCAGTGAGCAGAACTGGGGAAGTTCAGATGAGCGCCGTCACCTCGGCTGCCCCGGCCACGCTCGACGCGGTGACGAACACCCGCCGCCCTTGGCAGACCGCCCCGAGTCGGCCGTCCCGCGCCCACGTCCAAGCGGTCACCCGCGAGACGGCGACCTCGGCGCCCGCGGACTCGAGGTTGAGCAGCCTGCGCGGCACGGTGCCGGGTCGGCGTAGGACCCGGGAGCCTGGCCTATCTCGCGTCGGGGCGAGTCATGCTCTCAAGCGTGTCGTGGTCCGGTCAATCAGTCAGTATCGGTCCGCTCGACTGGGCCGGCGGACTCGGAGCTGGGCTCGGGACGAGCCCTTGCCGGAAGTCGCGCAGTTCCTCGGCCATCGGCCTCCACTGCGCGATCGCTTCGCGGAAGGCCTTGCCGTGCCGCTCGCGCGGGATCTGGCTCAGTGCGAGCGCCGTCCCGAGGGCACCCTCGACCGCCGAGCTCGCGTTCTCGAACCGAAACACGTGCGCAGGCCGGGGCACCCAGCCCGGACGGCCGGGTGCGGCAGCGGGTCCTGGAATCCCGCGTCGGAGTCGACCGCCTCGTTCCGCGCCCAGAAGATCTGCTTGAGCCCCGTGCGCCACGGCCCAAACTGGGCCTCGGGGATCGCGAAGCACTGCTTGAGTGTCTCGGCGATCCGCGCCGCGCGCCCGAGCGAGTCCCGATCCCGTGCGGCAGCCCGGCCTTCGTCGCCGCCGACCGGGCGAAGGCCTCGAGCGTGAAGGCCGCCGCAGCCATGGCGACCATGCCCGCGCGGGTGTCCTCCTCGAGCAGCGCCCCGCCGAGCTCGTCGTTGTCGGGGCCGTCAGCGGCCAGCAGGTCGGCCCAATACCGTCGCGCCGCCACCTCGTGCTCGATCCCGACGCGGAGCCACAGCCGTCAGATGTCCCAGGCGATCATCGGGCGCATCGATGTGGATGCCAGGTCGCCGTTGTTGTCGAAGGTGAACGTGAGATCGCGGATCTGGAACTGAGCGCCGGGGATGAAGAGGATGCCCTCAGGGCCTACCGGGGCGGGCTGCGCCCCGTCCGAGGTCGTGGCAGCCTCGTCCTTCGGGACTGCCTGACAGGCCGGATCAGTCACGCGCCCCAGTGTGGACCGAGCCTGACGGTTGAAGTGGCTGATTCCAGTCAGGAGTTCACATGGGCCTCGTACTCGGCGGCGGCCTCCATGATCTCGTCCTGCGTGACGAACGAATCGTCCGCGAGCAGGTAGCCGATCCTTGCTCACGCCGTCGGCGGAGCACCCCACACCCAGGGCGGCGAGCAGGACATCCCCGGCGATGTGACGCACACGGCCGACCGCCGGTCTCACGGCAGGGGCTGTCGGCCCCGGCGGGCACGAACTCGAATGATCATCCGATCCAGAAGGCGTTCAAGAGGTCCGGAAACGGCGAACGACTTCGGCCAGCTCTCATCCTCCTATGCCTCCGTGTCGCCAGCGGGATCTCCCAAGGGCCGGCGGTCCACCGCCCACTGACGTCGCTGGTCTCGGAGGCCTGGATCATGCTGACGGCTGACGGCTGACGGCTGACGGCTGACGGCTGACGGCTGACGGCGCGTACGCAGACCGGCGATGAGGCGAGTGCGCATCCCGCCGGGTTTTAGTGGCTGTTCACACGGGCGTTGAGGGCCCGCGCTGCCTCGATCCCCGAGGCGTATCGCCACTGGCTGCTACACCGGTTTCCAGCGTCGGTCGTGGTGCTTGCGGTTCGTTCCGTCGCGTCGAGGACCCCGTTGGTCGGGGCAACTACATTCGCCGTCGCTGTCATTCTCTCGCTCACTTTGCCTCCACAGCTTTGTGGACGTCGTGCCGGCTCTCTGTCTGCCGGCCGGCGAGTCATGCCGGCCAGCCTGCCGGGGAGAAGGTCGCTTACCGGGTGAGGCGAGGCGTTCGGAGAACGATCCGCTGCGTAAGGGACAGATCCCCGAACGCCTCGTCGGGATGTTCCTATCGGAGTGTGACGACGATCACAACCATGGTTGAAAGCGTGATCACTCCATTTGATGGAATGGGAACGCTCCCGGACTTTGGCTCGCGCGCCACGAGTCTGACGGCTACGACAGGAGCAGTTCCGGCCGCTGGCAGGTCGACGGCACGGCGGTCCCCCTGCGACTGGGGCGACGGCGGCCGAATCGCGGGCCGGACCGCTGCTACGCGCAGTCGTCGTGCTGAACGTCTCTCCAGAGCCGGGTGCTTGGGCGGGCACGGGTCCGTTCAGTGGAGGGGGCGACCAGACCCGGGCGGTCGACGTCGTGCACGCCCCGCGCTCGCGGGGCGAGGCCCTATTCAGGCGCGGTCTGATCCAGGTGCCGCCGGTATCACGACGGCAGCGTGGGGTACCGACGAATACGCCATCCGAGGAGGTTCCGATGCCGGGCAAGTCATCGAACGTGAAGAACGAGAAGCAGTACGAAGCGCTCAAGGACAAGGGCATGTCCAAGCAGCGCGCCGCCAAGATTGCGAACTCACCGGACGCCTCCAAGCACGGTGGCCAGCAGTCCGGGAAGGGCGGCGACAGCAGCCAGGGCGGCACCACCGCGCAGAAGAAGAAGGCCGGCCGCAAGGGCGGCAAGGCCAGCCACTCCTGACGGCTGCTCGCCCTTACGCCGGCGGATAGGCCGAGTCCTTGAGCAGCCGGGCGAGGTGGGCGGTGTTGGCAGCGGCCGTCCTCGTCATCGAGGCCGTCTGCTCCGGCTCAGGCGTCACGTCCTGGTAGTCGACACTGCCCAGCGCCTCACCGACCCAATAGGTCACGGCGCTGGCGGGCAGCGTGAACCCGACCTCGTTGAGGGCCTGCTGGACCTCGGCCGCAACGTGGTGGGCGCCGTCCTCGTTGCCGACCACGGCGACAGCGGCCACCTTGCCGTAGGTTGACATGCGGCCCTCCTCGTCGGTCTCGGAGAGCTCGGCATCGAGTCGCTCGAGCACCACCTTGGCGACCGACGAGGGTTGGCCGAGCCAGATGGGGCTGGCCAGGACGAGGATGTCGCTGCTCAGCATCTTCTGGCGCAGCATCGGCCATTCATCCCCCTCGCCTTCGTCGGTGCTGACGCCGAACTTGATGTGGTGGTCGACGACGCGGACGACCTCCCCCGTGACGCCGTGGCGCTCAAGTTCGCCCAGCAGTTGCGTGCCCAGCAAGGACGAGCTCGACTCCGCCGGTGACGGCTTGAGGGTGCACACGAGGACGAGAGCGCGCAGATTGGTCATGCGCGCCGGTGCCCCTGACGCGGAGTGACATGCCGGGCTGAGACCTCCCTTTCCGGGTGACCGGTCGCCTGGGCCTGTCGCCACGTAGACCCGTATGTGGGCTCGCAGTCGTCGGGCGACGACAGTCCCGCCCGCTTCAATGGCCACGTCACCCGTCGACCGAAAGGCCGTTGCAGGGCTGCTCGCTATTCGGCTCAGGGGAAGTTGACTGCGCCCCCTAGCGGCGAACTGACGCAACCTGGCAGCGTGCCTGGGGAACGGCGGACTCGGGGATGTGCTCGCCTTGGCTCAGACGACACAACCTCAATGAGCGTGCCTCTTGGGCGCCCCCGTTGACATGGTGACGACTTAACCCGCCGGCTTCGAGCGCGGCGGGACGGCTGCACGCTTGACCGTCGAGGAACCTTGCGGCGGAGCTTGACTTCATCGGCCTGCCCGTTACAAGAACTTTGTCGCGAACGATAGAGATCGTGGATCGAGCGGCCCACCCGAAGCCGAATCAGGAGCACGCGTTGTTGCTGCGCACCGCAGATCCGTTCCGTTACTTCGACCGCCTGACTCAGCACGTGCTCGGTACCACGAGCGGTCCCGCGGTGATGCCGATGGACGCCGGGCGCGAAGGGGATCGGTCGAGATCGAGTTCGATCTGCCTGGGGTCGCCGAGGAGACGATCGACCTGGATGTCGAGCGCAACGTGCTCACCGTCCGCGCCGGGCGCGTCCCTGGTCACGGCGACGGGAAGGTGCTGGCCAGTGAGCGGGCCGTACGGCGCGTTCAGCCGGCAGCTGATGTTGGGTGCCAGCCTCGACATCGAGCAACATCGAGGCTTCCTGCGACGCCGCGGTGCCGCGGCTGGTCGTGCCCGTGACGAGTAGGCCCAAGCCCATCGCATCGAGATCGGGAGCGCTCAAGACGCCGTGCAGGGCAGCACCGAGAAACACGCCATCGAAGCCGATCGAAGCCTGATCGAAGCCCGACCGCCTCACATCGACGGTGGTGAAGCAGACTCGACCGCGCCTGGTTCTCTCAGTTTCTCGGAGACGAACGACGAGCCCTGACCACATCTGGAGGGCACTGCACGACCGGCACAGGCACGCACCGGCGCCGACCCCGCGATGCAGGCGCAGTTGATGCGCGGACCGCGGCTCGTCGTTCCCGGGGGCCGCGGCCGGAACCGAGCGATCCGGGCCGCGGTGCAGGGGTCATTGTTCAGCCGGTGCACGATCCTGACGCTTGACATCGAACCGCCATACAGCGACCTTGTCGAGCACCTCGTCGTGGACTGGCACCGGTAGACCGGTAGACCCAGCGTCACCCGCACGCCGCGCTACGCGGTGACCGGACTTCCGCAGGATTGTCCGTACGGGTGATGCGCACCCCGCTGCCAGTACGCGATTTTACTTTGGCGGGCGGTCTGCATGTTCCAACTGGATGGGGGGACGTTGGACGCGGCGGACCGCCTGCACCCACGTTCTGCACCGGCCGCGTTTGGCAGCACCGTTTTTCTTGCCCAACATGAGTAACATACTCGACCGAACGCCCCGGTGCGGGTAAGAGAACGGCCTGAGGTGCGATCTTGCCGGCGGCACCGGGAGGGCCGCGGAGGACGAGGAGCGCGCGTGAACGCATCGACCTCACCGGGGCTGGCGGTCGTGACGACGATTGAGGGGTCGCAGACGGTCGTCGCGGTCAGCGGCGAGCTGGATGTGACCACAACGGCAGTGCTGCGTGCCGCCGTCGACGAAGCGGCGAGGAGGGGAGTGGCCCGGCTGGTGCTCCATGTCGAGCAACTGTCCTTCCTCGACTCCTCTGGTGTGGCGTGCCTGGTCGGCGTACGCAAGCATCTCGCGGCGCGAGAGATCCCGCTCACCGTTCGATGTGGCAGGGACACACCTGCGGCGCGGCTGCTCCGCTTTGCAGGACTCGAACATCTCCTCGAACTTGAGTGAGATCCCACCCCCTCAGGCGTAGCGACACGGCGCCCCACCGCGGGCATCTTCTTTACTTTCGCCGAATCAAGTGAGCGATGCTGCGGGGCACCTGCATCATCGAGCCGCGACGCCGGGGAAGGGCACCATCCTCGGCCTCGCCTGCGTGGCGTGGTCGCTCGTACTCGACCTTTCCTGGTTCTCGGTCCTTGCGGCTCTCGCTCTCGCCGCAGCCGGTGTACTGATCAGCGGCACCCAGGGTCGACGGTGAGGCCACCGCGATGTGCGACGGGGAGGCAAGAAGTAAGTGAGGCTCAGGTCGCGACCTCGGAGGTCGGAGCTGCTGTGACGGGCGTGCTCGTGGCGGGCTCCTCCTGGACGGCCCGTGCCTCCTCGAGCGTGTCGACGACGTGGAGGACCTTGATGAGGTGGGTAAGCGCGAACAACCTGCGGATGCGGCCGGGTGGACAGACAACGGTGAGCTTGGTACCGGCCGGTTCAACCATCTTGTGTGCCCGGATGAGTACTCCAAGTCCCGTGGAATCGGTGAAGGTAAGGTCGGTGAGGTCGACAATGAGGTGAGAAAGTCGTTCCTGGCTGAGGCCTTCGAAGACCTCGCGCATCACGCCCGCCTCGGCGATGTCGAGCTCGCCGGTAATGGCAAGGACGAGACCGTCAGGGTAGCGGCGAACGTCAAGGCGAAGACCGCGCTGGAGGCGGCGTGACTCGTCTGCACCCTCCACCATCAGCGCACACCTCCGCCCTCCGCCCGCGCCGGAGCGCCGGAGCGCCGGAGCGTAGCGCTGCATATTTTCCCACGCTTGGCATGACGCCGACAACGCTCGTCGACCTTTCGCCAAGGCACGGTATCCAGCCGGGAGCGGGCCCTGCGGTGCCGGACCTGAATACCAGCGCGGTGAGCAGGTCCGGTCGCCACCTGCGGCGGACCACCCGATCACCCTGTGGCACAGCCGTGGCACAGCACCCAGCCCACATCGACTAGCCGGCGGCGGTGGTGGATCAGGAGCAGCTCATCCTGACGAACTCATCCGCCGCCGCCGGCGTCGCGTTAACCGGCTAGGTCAATGGGTGACAGGTCAGCGCCAGGCAGCTCCGCGCACGACGGCGGTGCCGACACGACGCGCACCAGCCGATCTTCAACAGCCGGAAGTCGACAGCCGGGTAGTCTCCGTCGATGGCGCGGCGACGCGCACGGCACCGGGCGAGAGCGGTCGGCGGCTCAGGGGGGAGATCGAGCCGCGCCGCTCGCGCCGCTAGACGTTACGGAACTAGCAAAGAGTCCTCGCGGCCGCGTTCTTGCCCTGACCGCCGAGCGCCTTGACGAGTTCGCCGACATTGCTGAACCAGGGAAGGCCTCCGTAGTTGACCGACTTGTGTACCTGCCCGAAGCAAGCAGCTTCGCGCGGCTCAGCGTTGGCTGGTGCGGCCAGGGCGAGCGTGCCAAGAGCGGCGATGCAGGCTGATACAGCAACGCGCTTCATCTGGTTCCCTCCTCCGGACGGGGACGTGGTTCGCCCCATGAGGGTTGTTCGACGCGCACCGTCAGCTAGACTGCTCGACACGCACCGTCTCTCGCGCAATGCCGCTCCACGGGCATCGGGGCCATGCAGCAGGTCGTACCCGGAAGGAAAGACGCGCCCTCGCAGCGAACGACTCGCGACTGCTTGTGGCATTGACCCAAGAGCAGATCCGGGGATCGATGCCGCCCGGGGCCGTCGCACTCGGTCAATTGTCGCGACGGTCCATCTCGGCCTGGCAGCGCAGGAGTGGGGTCTGCGTCACGGAGGCTCCCCGCGCGAGGAGCTATCTCTCGTGAACAAATCCAAGATGCCAGCCATACTCGACCCCCCAACTGAGCTCTCGGCGGCGAACGGCTACGACCTGACGTTTGCCTCCTCTCGCGCGACACAACGAACCGCCCCGGCTGTCGGTCCGGGGCGGTTCTATGTTGCGGGGAAGCGACCGTTCGAAGGGTCTCGGGCCTTCGCAATCCGGTTCGCTTGGATGCGCGAGCCCCGCTCTTATCCCTTGAGTTCCCCCCTTGCGGGGGCACGAAACCCTTGCGATGCGACCTCGGGCGCTTTAGATCGTGGGTTCTCCGTGATCCGCCCTGTGGGGCCTGTCCGTGGCCATGAAAAAGTCCCCACTGGTGGCCAGGTAGCGGTCCCCGCTGGTGGCCATGCCGGTCCCCGGTGATGGCCAGATAGAAGTCCCCGCCCCTCGTTCTTCGCGTGTCGCAGCAGCCCGTGGGGGCCCTGCGTGGTGACGGTGGCGATGCCTAGTCGTCCCATCACCACGCAGGGGTCTCCATTGAAGAACGAGAGA